>JBILKC010000032.1:0-13889 GCA_044376885.1 Hylemonella sp.
ACCCGATGACGTTTTTTAGGCGCATGATGAAAGCTTGGTAACCAGGAGACTCACCATGGACAAGCACTCGAACGCGCCCTTCAAACAGCAGTTGCTGACCCAGCGCATCCTGCTGCTGGAACAAATTTCCTTATTGCGCGGCGGCGCAGTAGGGCGGGCACAGGCCTCGGCCGAGCACTTTGCGCCCAACCAGGACTCCACCGCCCAGACGGCTTGCGAACGCGACCTTGAGCTTGCGCTCGATGCCCGTGAAGTGGCCGAACTTGACGACATAGACCGGGCGCTCCAACGTTTGGAAGACGGCATCTATGGCCTTTGCGCCGATTGCGGCGCGGACATCCCCGGCGCGCGTTTGCAGGCTGCACCGGCCACCCTGCGTTGCTTGGCCTGCCAGGCGAAATCCGAGCACACCGCGCACTAAGCGCTTACCCACCCCGTACGGATGGGCTGGGCTTGAGCGGGGCAATGGTTTGCGAAATGGCACCGAAGACCGACAGACCGTCCTTGCCTTTCATGTCAATCTCGATGGTGTCGCCAAATTTCATGTAGGACGTGCTGGCTTGACCGTCCAGAATGGTCTCGATGGCGCGCTTCTCGGCGATGCAGCTGTAGCCCTTGAGCCATTGCTTTTGACCATTGACCTCGGTGGCGCGGTTGCTCACCGTGCCTGATCCCACAATGCTGCCCGCGCGCACATTTCTGGTTTTGCACATGTGTGCGATGAGTTGCCCGAAATGAAAAGTCATGTCGGTGGCCGCATCGCACAGGCCCACCGTGCGACCGTTCCAAATGCTTTGAATCGTCAACGCCAGACGGCCCTTGTGCCAGGCATCGCCCAACTCATCCAGGGTCACAGCCACCGGGCTGAAGGCCGTGGCCGGCTTGCTCTGGAAAAAGCCGAAACCCTTGGCCAGTTCATCCGCAATCAGGTGGCGCAGGCTGACGTCATTGGCCAACATCACCAGCCGGATGCCTTCGAGCGCCTGCTCGGGGCTGCTCCCACAGGGCACATCGCCGGTCACCACAGCCACCTCGGCCTCAAAATCGATGCCATGCGCCTCACTGACACAGCACACATCGTCCTGCGGGCCCAGAAAGTCATCGCTGCCACCCTGGTACATCAGGGGATCGGTGTAGTAGGTGGCGGGCACTTGCGCGTTGCGCGCCAAACGCACCAGCTCCACATGGTTGATAAAGGCTGAGCCATCGGCCCACTGGAATGCACGCGGCAACGGTGCCATGCAGCGCTTGGGCTCAAACGGAAATGCGTGGCGGGTTTTACCCTGGTTCAGGGTGTCTGAGAGATCCTGCAGCTGCGGCGAGAGAAAGTTCCAGTCATCGAGTACCTGCTGCAAATGCTGGGCGATGCCGGTGGCATAGTGGGCAGTCGAGAGGTCGCGTGAAACAACCACGAGTTGCCCGTCGCGAGAGCCATCTTTGTAAGTTGCCAGTTTCATGTGAGGTGTGTCTTTTTGATTTCTAATTCTGACATGGAAAGCCAAGCAGACAAAAGCACGTGGGTCGGTCAACCGGCGCTGCTGCCCCGCAAAACACTGGCCAGCCTGGTTTTGGTGGTAACGGTCGTCCACGCCTTGGTGTTGTTTGGGTTTCAAGGCCAGCATACGCCTGCGGAGCCTGCGCTGCAAAGGGCTTTTATAACCCGAACCATCACCCTGCCCCCAGTTGCCCCCTCTGCAGGGTCAGCAAATAAATCAGCACCATCTAGCCCAGAAGCGCCAGGCAAAGCCCCGCCACGGGCTCGGCCTGACGCGTTCTCTGCCGCAGCGCCATCTCAAATGTCTGCACCGGATATAGCAACCGGCAACCTTACAGAAAAAGAAGATGAAGCCCTTACTGAGATTGACACTTTAGCTATTAAAAATGAAGCGTTGGAGCCGAACATCGCTGTGGCGCCAGAAGCTCCAAGCGCAGCCGAAACGACCCTGCTTCCCAGCCCCCGCAGCACCAGCTATGTCGTTCCGGGATCACTCAGGTTGAAATATCAGATCAATGGCGAAGTCAAGGGGTTTTCCTACAACGCCCGTTCAGAACTCCTCTGGCTGCACGATGGCAACAGCTACGACGCCAGGCTGGAGGTCAGCGCCTTTTTGCTGGGCTCGCGCGTGCAAACCAGCTCGGGGCAAATTACCGCAACAGGCCTGGCACCGAAACGTTTCTCTGACAAGGTACGCAGTGAGGTCGCCGCCCATTTTGAACGCGACAAGGGCAAAGTGGTTTTCAGCGCCAACAGTCCTTCGGTCGATTTACAGGCTGGTGCACAGGACCAGCTCAGCATCTTCATACAGATCGGCACGCTGGTGGCGGGAGAGCCGGCGCTCTACCCCCGGGGCACCGCTTTAGAAATCCAGGCTGTGGGCTCGCGCGATGCGGACATCTGGCGTTTTGTCGTGAACGGCGAAGAAACGCTGAGCCTGCCCGCTGGAGAGCAAACCACCCTGAAGCTCACCCGATTACCGCGCCAACTGTACGACCTGACGGTTGAAGTCTGGCTGGCACCGGGCTTGGGCTACCTGCCCGCGCGCATACGCCTGACGCAAAGCAATGGCGATTTTGTCGATCAGCAACTGCGCAGCAGCGAGCCGCCGCGCTAAAGCCGGTCTTGAAAGTGGCGTTGCACTGCCCCATAACAGGGTCTTACGCCTATGCCCCATAATTTGCACATGAACACACTCTATGACTCCGACACGTTTAGCGTGACGCACATGCTTGCCGATGTGCCGGGAGCGCTTGAGACCAGCCCCTTGACTGAGAAAACCAGTGACAGCCGCGTACTCATACGCCACGGCTTTGAGATTGTGGACAAGCGCAACGGCAAAGAGATTTACCTGGACGGCTCCTGGGCCGAGCTGTTCAAGCAAAAAATCACCGCCTGGCAGCTCAGCACGCCAACCCAGGAAGAAGTTGAAGAGACGCTTGAGGGCTACGCCTCACTCGCACAAAACCCGGTGCTGGTCCACTGATCACACCAGGCTAGCGCTTGAAGTAGCGCCGGTAAATCGGTTCTGCCAGCACCATCACCAAGACCAGACGGCAGACCTGAAACGCGGTGACCACTGGGGCGCCAAGTTGCAGAACTTTGGCAGTGATGGACATTTCAGCAACCCCACCTGGGGCTGTGGCCAGAACCAGGGTGGCCGCGTTTAATCCTGCGCCCCAGGCCAGCACCCAGGCAAATAGCGCTGACAAACCGATCATGACCACAGCCCCCGCAGCAGCGCTGAGCAGCCAGCGTGGCGCGGTGTGAACAAACGCAGGGCTAAAGCGCACGCCCAGACTCACGCCAATCACCAGTTGAGCCGCGTTGGACAAATAGCGTGGTATTGCTGACAGCTCAATCCCCGACATCGTCAACCCCATGGAGACCAGCAGTGAGCCAATGAACCAAGGGTTGGCGCGACCCATGCGCTCCATCGACCAAGCTCCCAGCGCAGCGGCCAGGCCGAGCAGCAGCAAACCCGTCAGACTCACGCTTTTAACGCCCGGATCCATCAATTCGGCGCTGCTCAGGGCATCGCCATGAACGCCGCTGAACTGCATGGCAAACGGTATCAGTACGGTGACGATCAACAAGCGCATGGTGTGGGCTGAGGCCACCAGATCCGTTTGCGCGTTTTCCCGCTCGGCGAGTTGGGTCATTTCCGCAGCGCCGCCGATGGCCCCAGAAAAATAAGTGGTTGCCCGGTGCAAGCCAGGAATGCGCTTTGCATGCAGACGATGCAGCCACAAACCGGACAGCAGACCGATGAGCAGGGCCCAGAGGGTGCTCAAGCCTATGGCCCACCATAAACTCAGCACCAGAGCCGTGACCTGTGGGGTGAAGTACAGCCCCAGGGCCGTGCCGATGGTGCACTGACCCGCATTGCGCAACGGGTTCCAGCTTTGCGTAGGCCAACCCAGGACAGAGACCAAACCGGTAGCCAGCAGTGGGCCGATCATCCAGGGCAGCGGGGTGTGGAGCCACACGCAGAGTAAGGCGGCGGCCAGGGAAATCAGCAAAGTCCCTGCAACACGGAGATAAAAATGAATCGGCATGAAGCGTTGAAGAAGAGCAATTAGTATCGCTTCATGATGAAACCTGCCCTTCAGCCACAAACCCCTGGTATCGGTCCCACTGCCCAGCGCTGGGCCGCCCTGTGGGTGAGCGCCTGCCTGCTAGGCGCTTGCGCCGTGACAGCGGATGTCTCTGGTGGCCACCCGGCGACAGTGGCCCGGCAGTTGGACACGCTGCTGCCCGCTGATGCAGTTTTGCTCGGGGAGCAACACGACGCCCCAGACCATCAGCGCATCGCGCAGGAGGCCGTGAAAGAATTGGCCAGACGTGGCATCCTGGCCGCACTGGTCATTGAAATGGCGGATGCCGGAAGCACCACAAGCGCACTTCAACGCGATGCAAGCGAAGCAGAAGTTCAGTCGGCCCTGAAGTGGCAAGCGGGCGGCTGGCCATGGCCACGCTATGCACCTGTCATCTTGCAGGCAGTGCGTGACGGTGTTCCGGTGGTGGGCGGGAATTTACCCCGCAGCAAGATGCGGGGCGTGATGGCCGAGAGCGAATTTGATTATTTATTGCCCGGCCCGGCGCTCAAGGCCCAGCAGCAGCTGATCCGCCAGGGTCACTGCGACATGTTGCCCGAGAGCCAGATCGCCCCCATGACGCGCATCCAGATCGCCCGGGATGTGTCCATGGCTCAAGCCCTGAGTACTGCTGCCATTGTCGGAAAGACGGTTGTGCTGCTGTCAGGTCATGGCCATGTAAACCGCCAGCTTGGCATACCCCAGCACCTGCCACCAGAACTCAAGGTCAAGGCCGTGCGCATGGGAGACTCCCCAAAGCCCGACGCTGCATCAACGCCAGCCAGCTTCGACCTGATCTGGGCAGCTGCACCTGCGCCCGAGAAAGACTATTGCGCTGATTTTCGGTCTCAACAAAAACCCAAACCTTGAAGCCAAGCTAAACCCGGGAAAGGTTTACAGGGGGTGATTAGGCGCTCTGAGCCTGTCGCTTGATGGCGTCTGCCAGGGTGCCCACCATTTGCTCAATCTGCGCACGGTCGACCACATAGGGTGGTGCCAGCACCAGGTTTTCACCCGCCGGGCGCACCAGCACACCATGGTGAAAACAGTCCAGGTAAACGTCATAAGCACGCTTGCCAGCCAGGCCGGGCAGGCTGGCCAGTTCAACCGCGCCGGCAAGCCCCAGGCAGCGTACGCTGACCACATGGGGCAGGCCCTTGAGGGCACTGTGCATGGCATCACCCAGCAGCTTGCCCATCTCGCCGGCTCGGGCAAACAGGTTTTCCTCACGCATCAGGTCCAGCGTGGCAATGGCTGCCGCACAGGCCACCGGATGGCCGGAATAGGTGTAGCCATGAAAGAGTTCAATGGCGTGCTCCGGGCTCTTTGCATTGGCACCCATGAGCGCCTCATACAAGCCGTCGCGGCAGATCACGCCACCCAGGGGAAAGACGCCATTGGTGACGCATTTGGCAAAGTTCAGCATGTCGGGGATCACGCCGTAGTAATCGGCCGCAAAGGGCGTTCCCATGCGGCCGAATCCGGTGATCACCTCGTCAAAAATGAGCAAGATGCCGTGCTTGTCGCAGATCTCGCGCAAACGCTTGAGATAGCCTTGCGGCGGCACGTACCAGCCGGCACTGCCGGCCACCGGCTCGACAATCACAGCCGCTATGTTGCTGGGGTCGTGCAGCGGCAAAATCCGGTTTTCCAGTTCCAGCAACAAATCTTCTTGCCAGACGGGCTCAACCCCGTTGTAGTAAGCATGGTTGAGCGGGTCGTGAATAAAGCGCATGTGGTCCACCCGTGGCAACAGCGCCGTGCCGAAAACCTTGCGGTTGGCCGGAATGCCGCCCACGCTCATGCCGCCAAAACCCACCCCGTGATAGCCGCGTTCGCGGCCAATGAAGAGGTTGCGGTGACCCTCGCCCCGAACACGGTGGTAGGCCAGCGCCACTTTCAAGGAGGTGTCAGCGGCCTCGCTGCCCGAGTTGCAAAACAAGACCTTATTCAGGTCGCCTGGTGCCAGGGCAGCAATACGCCGGGCCGCCTCAAAGGCCTTGTCGTTGGTGGCGTTGAAGGCTGTGGCGTAGTCCAGCGTATCGAGCTGGCTTTTGATCGCTTCATTGATCTGCCGGCGCTTGTGACCGGCACCCACACACCAGAGACTGGAAATGCCATCGAGTACCTGCCGGCCATCGTGGGTGGTGAAGTGCATGCCCTCGGCCGCCACAAAGACGCGCGGGTCTTTCAAAAAGCTGCGGTTGGGCGTGAACGGCAACCAGTGATGGTCCAGATTGAAGTCTTGGTCAGCCATGCGTAAACCTCTTTGATAAAACTTGAGACAATCAGTCTCTATGTCACAAGTTTATATCCTCACCCTGTCTTGCACAGACCGCCTGGGCCTGGTGCATGCCGTCTCCGGCTTTCTGCTTGAGCGCGGCGGCAACATTGAAGAAGCTGCCCAGTACAACGATATCGACACCGGCCTGTTTTTCATGCGGGTGCGTTTTGGCTGCAGCCAGGTCAGCTTTGCCGATTTACAAAAGGACATGCAGCGCTTTGCCGAGCCCATGCAGATGCAGTGGGGGCTGTATCCCGCCAATGCGCTGATGCGCACCGTGATCATGGTCAGCAAGGAGGGCCACTGCCTTAACGACCTGCTGTTTCGCTGCAAAATCGGTCTGCTTCCCCTGGACATTCGCGCGATTGTCTCGAACCACCGCGAGTTCTACCAACTTGCGGCCAGCTACAACGTACCGTTTCACCATATTGCGGTCACGGCCGACACCAAGCCCCAGGCCGAGATGCGGCAGTTGGAAGTGATTGAATCCGAAGCGGCTGAGCTGGTAGTGCTGGCCCGCTACATGCAGGTGCTCAGCGACGACATGTGTCGCAAACTGTCGGGCAAAGCCATTAACATTCACCACTCCTTCCTGCCCAGCTTCAAGGGTGCCAAACCCTATTACCAAGCGCACGACCGGGGCGTCAAGTTGATCGGTGCCACGGCACACTATGTGACGGCGCATTTGGATGAAGGCCCGATCATCGAGCAGGATGTGGCGCGCGTTGACCACAGCAAGTCGGTCGAAGACCTCACCGCGATTGGCCGGGACACCGAAAGCCAGGTACTGGCCCGCGCGGTGAAGTGGCACAGTGAGCACCGGGTGATGCTCAACGGCCATAAAACCGTTATTTTCAAATAGATAGCCGAATCACGCCTTTGGTCAGCAGCGCCAGTGTGGGCTTATCAACGCCCCTTATTCAACACCCAAATGACTGCTGAGCGACTCCTGTTGGGCCTCAAAGGCCTCACGGGTTCCCGAAAAGACCACCCGGCCGGTATTGAGTAGCACCACATCATCGGCAACCTTCATGGCCAGACCCAGGTTCTGCTCAACCAGCACGATCGAGATCGCGTCCTTGAGGGCCATCAGCACATTGCCAACTTCCTTGACAATTTGAGGGGCCAGCCCTTCAGAGGGCTCGTCCATCAACAGAACCTTGGGATTGGTCATCAGTGCGCGTCCAATCGCCAGCATCTGTTGCTCACCTCCGGACAGGCTGCCCGCCAGCTGATTCTGCCGCTCTTTCAGACGCGGAAAAACGCCATAAACATCTTCACGTGACCAGCTTCGCCGGGCCGATTTGGCCGCCGGGCGGCTTGCAACATCCAGGTTTTCGCACACGGACAAACTGGCAAAGATGCGCCGGCCTTGAGGCACCAGGCCAATGCCGGCTTTGCAAATCGCCTCCGGGGCCAATTTCTCCAGCGCCACATCCCCCAGCAGGATGCGTCCGGAGCGGGCAGGAAGAAAACCGATGATGGTGCTGATACAAGTGGTCTTGCCCGCACCGTTGCGTCCCAGCAAAGCCAGCAAGCGGCCTTCCTGCAGGCTCAGGCTCAGGTCATGCAGCACATGGCTGTCACCATAAAAAGCGTTGACACGGTCCAGCGTCAGCAGGCTAGGCGCCAAGATAAATCTCCCGGGTGCGCGGGTTATCCACCACTTCCTGGCGGGTACCGGCGAGGATGACTTCACCGTAATGAAGCAGGGTAATACGATCGGCAAACGCCAATGCGATTTCCATGTCGTGCTCGATCATCAGGATGGTGATGCTGCGATCGATGCGACCCAATAACTCGGTGATGGTTTCACGCTCTTGCGCAGACAGGCCTGCCAGCGGCTCATCCAGCAACAACACCTGCGGGCTTTGGGCCAACGCCATGGCGATTTCAAGTCGCCGCTTTTCGCCATAGGAGGTTTGCTCCAAAGGCAGCTGTGCTTTGGCGGCAAGCCCCACCGAATCGAGCACCGCCATGGCCTTGCTGGAGAAGGCCTTTTCATTGTCAAACGAGCCCCACTGCCGCCAGCGCTGCGGCGACTTGCCCATGAGTGCAAGCTTGACGTTGTGCAACAAATTGTCGCGCCCGAACAGGGTAACGATCTGGTAGGTACGCGCCAGCCCGAGCTGTGCCCGCGCAGCAGTCGACATCCGGGTCGCGTTTTGACCCAGCAACTCGATGCGGCCCGAGCTTGATTGCAAGTCACCAGATATCAGGTTGAACAGTGTGGTCTTGCCGGCACCATTGGGACCTATCAACAAATGTCGCTCACCCTTAGCCACATGCAGATTGACTGAGCGCGTGACTTGCAGGCCTCCAAACGACTTGCACAAGTCAGCAATCTCAAGAATCGGTACGGCGGTCTTGGTCAAGACAGAACTCATGACGCTTTGGGCTTACGCAGACGCCCGATCCCGGCCACGATGCCACCGGGGACAAACATCACGATCACAATAAACACGAAGCCCAGCAACATCACCCAGCGGTCGAGATAGGCACTGGCCACATTCTTCAACAGCACCACCAGCGCTGCGCCGACCACCGGCCCGGTCAGGGTTCCTGCCCCCCCGGCTATGACCATGAGGAGCATCTCGGCTGAGTTGGCCAGTGACAGGCTGTGCGGGCTGATGAACTGGTGGTAGTAGACATACATCAAACCGGCCACACCGCCCAGCAAGCCACTGATGACAAAGGTGATCCAGCGTATCAGCCAGACGTTGTAACCCAGCGCACTCATGCGCCGTGGCTGGTCTTTGGTGCCCCGGATACTGGCACCAAAGGGTGAGCCCACCCACACGGAAATCACACCCCAGACCACAAAAAATACCAGCAGGGCAAAGAAATAAAACGTGACGGCGTCATCCAGATCCAAACCAAAGGGGCTGGGGCGCGTCAAGCCAGAAATACCGTTGTCGCCACCCGTCACAGTAGTCCAGCGGTAAGCCAGACCCCAAAGAATCTGCCCGAGGGCCAAAGTGATCATCAAAAAACTGATGCCGGTTGCACGCAGGGCGATCAGGCCGAACACCGCCGCCATCACCAGACAGACCGCCAGGGCCAGGGCCGCAGAACCGGCGTGGCCCCAACCCAGCTGGGTCATGAGCCAAGCACTGGTGTAAGCGGACAGCCCCAGATAGCCTGCATGGCCCAGCGAAGTCAAACCAGCGTAACCCACCAGCAAATTCAGGCTGAGGGCAAACAGGGCCGCAATCAGGATCTGGCTGGCCAGGTTGATGTAATACACCCCGCCCACCCAGAAGGGCAGACTGAGCAGCAGCAATACGGTAACCAGAAGACTCCAACGCTTCATGCGGTGATTCTTCCAAACAAACCGCGTGGTCGCACGGCCAGAATCAGCACCATCGGGAGAAACAAAATGATATAGGCCAGGTCCGGGAACAACACCTGACCAAAGCTGTAGATAAAACCGATGATGAAGCTGCCCACAAACGCGCCCGCCAGGCTACCCAAGCCACCGAGAATGACGACCACCAGCGCCAGTGGCAACATATCGGCATCAAGCCCCGGGTAAACTGAAAGGATGGGTGAGGCCAGTACGCCGCCGAGTCCGGCAAGCGCAGCACCCAGACAAAACACAATGGTGAACAGACGCGTAGCGGGAACACCCACACCCTGCGCCATCTGGCGGTCATCCACACTGGCGCGGATCATGACTCCCAAGCGGGTTTTATCCAGCAGCAACCACAACCCCAGGGCAATCAGCACACTCATCACCACCACAGCCAGTCGGTACAGAGGAAACGTCATGCCGAAGAATTGCACGCCGCCGGACAACAGCTCAGGCGCAGAAACCGGGCGAGGGTCGCCACCCCACAGCCACAAACTGCCATCGGCAATAACAAAAGCCACACCCAGGGTAGCCAGCACCTGGCCCAAACTGTTACCCGCGAGCCGGCGCAAAATCACCCGCTCCACCAGGCCGCCCAACAGGCCTACACCCAAAGCGCCAGCCAGTGCCGCAGTCCAGAATCCGTAGCCTTTGTCAAGCAAGGCCAGCCCCAGATAGGCACCGAACATGAAATAAGCGCCATGCGACAAATTGGCGATGCGCATCAGGCCGAAGATCAGCGAGAAGCCTGCAGCCAGCGTAAAAAGCACCCCGCCCAGCGCAAGGCTGTTCAGGCTCTGGATGAACCAGAAAGTGCTCGACACGTAATTAAATTAAGCGGTTGGCTAGAAGCCGGCTTTACTTTTCAATGTTGTTGGCTGGCGGGTAGTCACGTGAGTAGACCGGGTTGGCCAGGAAACCGGCCTTGTTGTAAGACCAGAACTGGGTCACAGCCGGATAAGTCTTGATGACGGTGTTGGTCAACTTGCCGCCCTTGCGCTCAACCTTGCGGATGTACATGTCCATCACCGGGTTACCCAAAGCATCCAGGTTCAGTTTGCCACGCGGGTCGTTGGTCACCTGCACATTGCGAAGGGCCGCCATGAAGGCGGGCTTGTCTTCAAACTTGCCTTTGACGTCCTTGAGTGCCTGCTCGAGCATGAGTCCTGCACCATAAGCCCCCATGGAGTAGTAGCCCGGGTCCATCTGGTAATCACGGTTCATGGCCTGCACAAACTTCTTGTTATCGGCGTTATTGATGCCAGCGGCGTACCAGCCGGTGGAAATCACATCGAGCGCTTCATCTCCCATGGATTTGAGTATGCCCTCGTCGACCGCAGTCATGGAGGCCAGCACCGGCACCTTGGCCTTCATGCCGTACTCGCTGTACTGCTTGAGAAACTTGATGCCGTTACCCCCCGCAAATGCTGCGAAGACCGCATCCACATTGGGCTTGAGCTGACCGATGTAAGTGCCATAGTCGGCCACATTCAGGGGCGACCACAGTTTTTGCACGACCTTACCGCCGTTTTCCTCAAAGGTGCGCTGAAAACCGGCCACCGTTTCATGCCCGTAAGCAAAGTCATCGCCAATGATGGCAATGCGCTTGTACTTCAGCTCTTTGGCAGCGTATTCACCCAGGGGGTGGGTAGACTGCGCTGAAGTTCCAACGGCCCGGACAAACCAGGGGTTGGCTTTGCGTTGGGTCAGGTCTTCAGCTGCAGCCGATGGCGCGATGATGGGTGTTTCGGTCTTGCGGATGTAGTCATCAATGGCCAGGGCTTCAAATGCAGCCAAAGGCCCGATGATGACGTGCACCTTGTCTTTTTCCACCAACTCCTGCGTCTTGGTCTTGGCAATTGCAGGCTGACCCGATGTGTCTGCCACAAACAGCTCTACCTTGCGCCCGGCAATCATGTTGTTGCGCTCTTTGAGGAACAGGCGAATACCGTCTTCCATCTGCTTGCCTCCGGCAGCCAATGCGCCGGACTTGATGGTCATGAATCCCAGACGCAAGGTGTCCTTGTCGGCCGCGTTCGCTGCTGTGGACCAGGTCACTGCTGCCAGTGCGGCAGTAATAGCCAGGGAAAGAAATTTCTGTTTCATGGTTGTCTCCTCAAAGGGTTAGTTGTTTAATATTTTGTTTCGCATGATATATTAAGTCGTCAAGTTAGCAAGTGATCAATAAATAAATTGCCAAGCCCGAAATAGCCCATTGTCCAACGGTGCTGAGCCACCCGGCATTTATTGCGGGCAACCGGTCTTGTCCTCTCACTCTGGCCCCTTTTAACTCTCAGGAAAAATACATGTCCGATACACCGTCCAACCTCAACACACCGGTTCACGGCCTGTTCATCGACGGGCGTGAAGTCCCCGCCTCTCGCCCTGATTTGCTCGATGTCATCAACCCGGCAACCGGCGAGTTGCTGGCGAGAATCAGCCACGCCGGCGACGACGATGTTGACCGTGCCGTACGCAGTTCAGACGCCGCCTTTCACAGCGCCGAGTGGAGCGGTATGTCCAACCGCACGCGCGCCAAACTGATCAACAAACTGGCCGATGTGTTTGAAGCCCATCTGGACGAGATGTATCTGCTGGAAACGGCCAACAACGGGCGCTCACTGAACGAAACACGCGCCCAGATCTCCCGCCTGCCGGACTTCTTCCGCTACAACGCCGGTCTGGCCATCGCCCGTCGTGACTCCGTCATTCCGGTCGATGGCAACTACCTCAACTACACCATTCGTACCCCGATTGGTGTCGTGGGCAACTCCACCCCGTTTAACCATCCGCTGATGATCATGGTCAAAAGCCTGGCTCCCTCGCTAGCCTCCGGTTGCACGACGGTGGTCAAGCCTTCTGAATACACGCCCTTGACCACACTTCGTCTGGCGGCCTTGTTTGTTGAAGCTGGCCTGCCGCCCGGTGCTTTCAATGTGGTGACCGGCTTGGGCCCCACCACCGGCAAAGCCCTGGCAGAACACCCCGGCCTGGCCAAATGGGTCTTGACCGGCGGCACCGAGGCCGGCCGGATTACCGGCGCTCTGGCAGGCAGCAATTTTGCCCACCAGACGCTGGAGCTGGGTGGAAAAACCCCGGTGTTGGTATTTGATGACTTTGATGTCGATCAGGCCGTCAACTATGCGGCGTTTGGCGGCTTCATTGGTGCAGGTCAAACCTGCATCTGCGGCAGCCGGCAAATTGTGCAGGCCAACATTTATCATGAATTTGTCGAAAAGCTGGCCGCCAAAGCCAAGTCCATCCGCATCGGTAACCCCTCGGATCCCTCGGTACAGCTCGGACCGGTGGTCTCTGCACGCCAACAGCAACGGGTGCTGAACTACATCAGGATCGGGCTGGAGGAAGACAAGGCACGGCTGGTCGCCGGTGGCAAGGTACCCACCGATCCCGCCCTGAAAAACGGCTTTTTTGTCGAGCCTACGGTGTTTGCTGACGTGACTGCCCGCATGCGGATTTTTCAGGAAGAGGTATTCGGCCCGTTTGTCTCGGTCACCAAATTCACAACCGAAGAAGAAGGCTTGATGCTGGCCAATGACTCCCCATTTGGACTGGCCGGTGCCATCCGTACCAACGACATCACCCGCGCACACCGCGTGGCGGCCCGCCTGAAATGCGGCATTGTCTGGATCAACGACCATCACCGGCTCGATCCGGCTTCGCCCTGGGGGGGCATCAAGGATTCAGGCATAGGGCGCGAAGGAGGCACCGAATCATTTGACCAGCATTTTGAAACCAAGAGTGTGATGGTTCGCCTTGATGACGCACCCTTTGACTGGTACAAAGACACGGCCAAACAGTCGCGCCTGAACTAAACCTGAACTTATCCCAATTCAGCATTCCTGTAAGCACTCCAAGCAGCCCATCATGAACATTGCAGCAACACCCAGCATCTTCACCACCAGAAACGTCAGTGTGGGCGGCAAAACGCTCGCCACGCAGATGGGCGGGCAAGGCACACCCATCGTGCTGTTTCACTCCTTGTTGGCGGACCAGACCAGCTTTGATGCCATCGCCACAGAACTGGTCAAGACACACCTGGTAATTGTGCTGAGCTTGCCTGGCTTTGGGGCATCCGATTTTGTCGGCGGCAATCTGGACACGATTGCCGACCACATTGCCGCCGGCATTGACGCGCTAGGT
>JBILKC010000261.1:0-4216 GCA_044376885.1 Hylemonella sp.
CCGAAGAAAGGAAACCATCGTGCTTGGTTAGTGCTGGCTCTTCTGTGCGCTACTACACAGTGTTGGCATCTGCATAGATTTCGGAATCATTGGTGACAGAATAAAGGGATGAGCGCATGTATTTACTACCATCCCTCTGCTTACAGCACAGATGGACCTAAATTGATGGGCCGCAACGCGGCAGGTGAATCCTTTTTGCGGGGGTTCTTCAGGCACCATTCTCAATCAGAGTTATGGCTATACGCCCAAACCGAGGCGCATATCCAGGACTTCACAGGTGCCGCGAGACTTGAAGGTCGCCATGAATTTGTCCGGGCCGTGGACAAGCACAATCTTCGATCCTTGGAACAGGTCGGCCTTTTGTATTATCCCGGACCTGATTTCGCTGAACTTGCCTGGCAACGCGCATTATTTCGCGATACGGCTTGGAGTTTGTGCGGCATTACGCACACCACAGCATCTGCGGGCGCTATGGATGCCATCACGGAAATTCTGACGGCTCCTGTTCAGCCCTGGGACGCTCTGATCTGTACGAGCAAATCCGTCAAGGACCATGTCTTCCGGCTTTTGCAGGCGCAATCTGAGTATCTGCAATCCCGTTTGGGAATTGGCCGTGTGGTGTTACCTCAAATGCCGGTCATCCCACTTGGAATCCATACTACCGATTTTGAATTTACCGCCGCACAAAAGGGTGCAGCTCGCAGCAGCTTGCAACTTGACCCCAATACCTTGGTGGTGTTGTTTATGGGCAGGCTATCTTTTCACGCCAAAGCACATCCTTTGGCCATGTATCAGGCATTGCAGCAGGCAACATTGCAGTCTGCCGGGGCCTCAGGTCAGAAGGTGGTGCTTGTGGAGTGTGGTTGGCATGCCAATGAGTTCATTTCTAAGGCTTATGCACAGGCCTGCGCACTTGCGTGTCCTGATGTCCGTGTGATCAGGCTTGACGGGCGATTGGCTGCGGATCGATTGACGGCCTGGGCCAGCGCCGATATTTTTTGTAGCCTTTCAGATAATTTTCAGGAAACTTTTGGTATTGCGCCCATTGAGGCCATGGCAGCAGGTTTGCCAGTGGTTGTCTCTGATTGGGATGGTTATAAAGATACTGTCAGGCACGGTGTAGACGGTTTCCGTATCCCAACGCTGATGCCCGCATCGGGCATGGGTGACGACCTGGCTTTGCGACATGCCTTATCGGTAGACACCTATGACGCCTATTGTGGACATACCAGTTCGCTGGTATCGGTTGACATAGAAGCGGCCACGCAGGCATTCAACCGCCTGTTTCGTTCTGCTGAACTGAGAAATCAATTGGGAGAGGCCGGTCGTGCGCGTGCCCAGACAATTTACGATTGGCGCACAGTCATTGCCCAGTATGAGGCCTTGTGGTCACAGCAAAAAATCCTGCGTACACAGGCCTCGCAGGCTGCTCCATCGGGGCAAACCCCGAAAGCGAATCTGCGACAACGTTGGCCTGCACGCCTGGAACCTTTTCATGGTTTTGCAAGCTACCCTTCAGGGGTGCTGACGCCTGCAACACAACTGGCGCTGGTCGATGGTTCTGCCGGGTCATCGTCGGCGCGACTTTCTGACTACATGGCGCTGTCCATGGTCAATTTTGCAAAGCCAGTCATTCCGACTGAATTGGAACTGCACTCAGTCATCAGCCAATTGGCGAACGGCCCTCAATCAGCCGCAGAGTGCGTGTCAAAGATCAACCCTGCGCGAAAGACTTTTGTATTTCGGGCTTTGGTTTGGCTGATTAAATGCGGCATATTGAAAACGGCTTAATGAAGACTTGGCGGCTTTGGGAACGCGCCACACTTGAACTAATTCCATCTAAACGGGCGACACCTATTGGCATGACATCACACGGTATGGCAAAGGCCTAGCCACTGTGCCTGTCGTTTAAAACTGCGCCGCCGCTTTTGCTGCCGCAGATTCTTGCGCCTTTTTGGCAAACTCTGCACGCAGAGCGCGCAACTTTTCACGGGGATCTTCTCTGGCGGTGGTTTGGTCCAGTGCCATCTCAGCAATAAAGCGGCTCGGTGTTGCCGCTATGGTATCGCGCCCCTTCTTGCGTTTGCGCGTCCAGCTGACTGCCAGGCTGCGCTGCGCCCGCGTGATGCCCACATACATCAGGCGGCGCTCTTCCTCCAGCCGCTGCGCAATGCCTTCGTTAGCGTCTTCATGCGCCCGTTCCGATCCGCCCGGTGTTGCCGCGCCTGTATCGCCCAGTTTGAATGGCAGCAGCCCTTCGGTCACTCCTACCAGCATCACATGCGGCCACTCCAGGCCTTTGGCCGCGTGCAGGGTTGACAGTGTCACCACATTGGGGTCGGTCTCGCGTTCGTTCAGTGTGGACAACAGCGAAATGGTCTGAGCCACTTCGAGTAATGATTTCCTTTCGCTGGCGGTGCTTACGCCGGCTGCATCATCAATCAGCCCGCCGCAACGCTGGGCCATCCAGTCGCAGAAATCGATCACATTTGTCCACCGGGAGGCAGCCTGTTTTTCGCTGTCTTCACCCTCATAGATGTGTTTTTCGTAGTCGATATCCTTGAGCCAGTCGGTCAGAAAGACCCGCGCATCCTCTGCGCCGCTGGTGTGGCCGGCGCGATAAGCCAGGTCGTTCACGTTACGGCCGAATTCATGCAGACCAGCTACCGCGCGCGCATTCAGTGCGGCCCCCAGGGAGTTGGAAAACAGCGCCTCGAACAGGCTGAGTTTGTATTGGCCGGCAAAGGTACCGAGCTGCTGCAGGGTTTGGTGGCCAATGCCGCGCTTGGGCGTGGTTACCGCCCGCAAAAAGGCCGGATCATCGTCATTGTTGACCCAAAGCCTGAACCAGCTGCACAGATCCTTGATTTCAGTGCGGTCAAAAAAACTTTGCCCACCCGAGACCTTGTAGGGAATCTGCGCCTTACGCAGAGCCTTCTCGAACATCTGCGCCTGGTGGTTGGCGCGGTAGAGTACCGCAAAACTTCTGAACTCCATGGCCCCGCCAGCACTTGCGTCGTTGCCTGCGCGCAGGCTCTGGATGCGTGCGACAGCGCGTTCTGCTTCGTGCTCTTCATTGTCAGAATCCACCACCCGCACCGGTTCACCCTCGCCCAGATCACTCCACAAATTTTTGGGGAACAGTTTGGGGTTGGGGCCAATCACATTGTTGGCAGCGCGCAAAATAGCGCTGGTGGAGCGGTAGTTTTGCTCCAGCTTGACCACTTTGAGAGAGGGAAAGTCTATCGGCAAGCGCTTGAGGTTGTCCAGTGTGGCGCCGCGCCAGCCATAGATTGACTGGTCGTCGTCGCCCACGGCAGTAAACCGGGCATCCTGGGGTGTATTGCCACCGACCAGCAGCTTGAGTACCTCGTATTGAGTGGCGTTGGTGTCCTGGTACTCGTCCACAAGAATATGTGCCATGAGCCCTTGCCATTTATGACGAACACGCTCATGTTTTTGTAGCAATTTGAGCGGTAAGCTAATCAGGTCGTCAAAGTCGACGCTCTGGTAGGCCGTCAGCCGCTCTTCGTAACGCGCCATGACGCGGGCGATGATTTTCTCGTTGTCGTCTTTGGCATGTGCCTGGGCCTGCGCCGAGTTCAGCCCCATGTTTTTCCACAGGCTGATGGTCCATTGCCACTGGCGTGCGGTGGCTGCATCGACCGAACCTCCTGCGTCTTTGAGGATGCTGGTCACATCGTCGCTGTCCAGAATACTGAACTTGCGCTTCAGTCCAAGCGCTTCGCCATCTTCACGCAGCATGCGCACGCCCAGGGCGTGAAAGGTACAGATCACCACGTCCTTGGCCGCCTTGCCGATCAAACCTTTGGCGCGTTCGCGCATTTCGGTGGCTGCTTTGTTGGTAAACGTGATGGCCGCAATGCGTCGGGGCTCGTGACCGCTTTGGATCAAGCGGCCAATTTTGTGCGTGATGACCCGGGTTTTGCCGGATCCTGCACCAGCCAGCACGAGGCAGGGCCCATGCATATAGTTCACCGCCTCTTGCTGGGCCAGGTTCAGGCCATGGTTGCTGGCTTTGGCGCTGGCGGATGTTATTGGGTGCGGGGGGGAAGTCATGATGCGGGGAGAAAACCAAGCGGCAATGATACAGAGGTGACAATACACACTGTGTTGCAAATTTTCTCGGTCACTTTCCCGTTTTTTTCGTTGGTGTTGTGCGGTTACCTGGCCGCACGTTGGCGTTTGCTGCCCC
>JBILKC010000033.1:0-13838 GCA_044376885.1 Hylemonella sp.
CGGGGTGTCCGCCGTGATCCAGCGCGCACCGGTGTACTGGCTGCCTTCCAGCCGAATGTCTGCGTCGTATTCGCCCTTCAGGCGGTGTTGCACCACTTCAAACTGCAACTGTCCGATGGCACCCAACAGCATATTGCCACCTACCTCGGGCTTGAACACCTGAATCGCCCCCTCTTCACCCAACTGGGCCAGGCCCTGTTGCAGCTGCTTGGTGCGCAGCGGGTTTTTCAGCACCACGGTCATGAACATCTCTGGCGCAAAAAACGGCAAGCCGGTGAACATCAGGTTCACGCTGCCATCGGTGATGGTGTCGCCCAGCTGCACGCCGCCGTGGGTGGTAAAGCCCACAATGTCGCCGGCAAAGGCTTCTTCTACCGCCTCGCGGCGCTGGCTCATGAAGGTAACCACGCTGGTGGGGCGCAGCTCTTTGGCGGTGCGCATCACCTTGAGCTTCATGCCGGGGGCATACCTGCCGCTGGCCATGCGCACAAAGGCAATGCGGTCGCGGTGGTTGGCGTCCATATTGGCCTGCACCTTGAACACCACACCACTGAAGGCCTCATCTTCAGGCTGCACGTCCTTGAGTACCGGCTGCTTGTTCACCACATAAGAACTCTTGCGCGACCCTGGCGAGGGGGCCAGATCCACCAAGGCGTCCAGCACTTCCATCACACCAAAGTTGTTCACGCCGGAACCAAAGAACACGGGCGTCTGTTTGCCCGCCAGAAACGCTGCATGGTCCCAGGCGGGGGACGCACCTACCGCCAGTTCCATGCTCTCCAGGGCAGCCGTCCACTCATGGCCAAAGCGTTTTTCCAGGGATGCGGCGTCATCCAGCGGCACGGTGTCAAAGTCTTGAGGGCGGCGCTCGCTGCCGCTCTCAAACACCGTCATGGCCTGGGTGCGCAAATTGATGATGCCGCCAAACTGCTTGCCCTGGCCCACCGGCCAGGTCATGGGCACGCAGGGCATACCCAACTCGCGCTCAATCTCGTCCAGGATGTCCAACGGCTCGCGCACTTCGCGGTCCATCTTGTTCACAAAGGTGATGATGGGCGTATCGCGCTGGCGGCACACCTCAATCAGGCGCCGGGTTTGCGCTTCCACGCCGTTGGCCGCGTCAATGACCATGAGGGCCGAGTCCACAGCGGTCAGCACGCGGTAGGTGTCTTCTGAAAAATCCTTGTGGCCGGGTGTGTCCAGCAAATTCACCACATGGTCGCGGTAGGCCATTTGCATGACCGAACTCGCCACCGAGATGCCGCGCTGCTTTTCTATCTCCATCCAGTCAGAGGTGGCGTGGCGGCTGGCCTTGCGGGCCTTGACCGATCCGGCAATCTGAATGGCCCCAGAGAACAGCAGCAGCTTCTCGGTGAGCGTGGTCTTGCCCGCGTCCGGGTGGGAAATGATGGCAAAAGTGCGCCGGCGGCGGGTTTCTGAGAGGAAAGACACTGGGGAAATCCAAAAAAATCAGGGTAAGTTAGTGCTGCAGGTGAGCAGGAATGTCGGACGATTGATGCAGCACACGGATAACTTCTACCGCATCAGTATGTTCAAGGTAAAACACGGTATAAGGAAATTTTTGTAGTGTCCAGAACCTCAAGTTTGAAGCCTCAAAGAGGCTGGCGTATCGAGTCGACCCGGTCGCTGAAAACTCTGAAATGTGCAACAACGCATGGTCGTAAGCACGAAGAAAGCGATCTGCTACCGAGGTTCCAGCCTGTTCAATATAGTAAAGAACAGCGCTGTCAACGTCATGCGAGGCTGCGGTTCTGCGAAGTATGCGTTTCACGCCGCCGTATGCCGCGGAGCAGAGCGGGCAGAATCAATTTTTGCGCTCAGCTCGGCTCGGTGCTCTTCCCACGAGCACGGATCCAAGGGTGAGTCCAGCCCCGCCTGTATCAACGCCTTAAAACGTTCTTCACTGGCCCGTTCTTCATCGCGCCGTACCAGATCACGCATGTATTCGCTGGCAGAGCTAAAGCCCCGCGCCTTGATGCGGGCATCCACAAAGGCCTTGAGGTCATCGGTGAGGGAAATGTTCATGGTGACTGTGCTCATGCGCCTGATTTTACGGGCGTTTTGGCAAAGATTGCCAAAGACCAGCGTGAGGTCAGAACGCTCTGGCGTGGCGTGCTGGCAGCCTTGGTGCTGGATGGGCACTCTGTTGCCGTAAAACGCAACCCTGACGCAGAGCGGCTCGCCTGGGACGGGAAAGTCCCTTTTGTCAGAGTTGCCTGATCCTTCGGCCAAGCGAACCACCCAACTGCTACGCCGTTGAGCCAACAGGGACAAGATCTGTACTCGTCCCCCGGTCTGCGACATCAATCTGACTGTTCATCGCACCAATCCGGCATTTCATCGCATCAGTGCTGCAATTGATGATGTGCCCTCGTACATTAGAAAAACAGAACAACGGGGTACATCAATGACCACACACTTCGATCTCAAAACTGCAGGCTTCAAGCCAATATGGCGATACTTGGTCATCCTTGTGGCACTTGGCTTTGCAGCCCCGTCTTTTGCAGCAGACCTGTCAGTTCGCATTCAAAACATTCTGAGCAATGAGGGCAAGTTACGGCTGGCTTTGTATAGTAAAGATGAGTATTTCCCCGTACTGGATGATTATCAAAAACCTCCAGCAGGGGTGCAAGCCATACTTGTTGATCCTAAGCCTGTCAATGGCGAACAAGTCGTCGTATTTAAAGGCTTGCCGCCCGGTCGCTACGCTGTAGCCGTTCATCACAATATCAGTGGCAGCGGCCGCAACAAAAGGAAACCCATTACCGGTATGCCAATTGAACCCTACGGGTTTACCAATAATCGTTGGTCTTTGTTTAGCTCACCGCGATTTTCTGATGCGGCTATAGAGGTTGGTGACAAAGATGTTGAGCATGCAATTTGGGTTTCAACCCATTTGAGTAAAGTTGGGGGCAGCACAGGGAACAAGTGACAACGCTTCCCCTACCGATCCACCCACGAGAGCCCAACCATGAAACTCGGTTACACCATTCTCTATGTTCCAGATGTCGCGAAATCGCTGGCGTTTTTTGAGCAGGCGTTCGGCCTGAAGACGAAATTTCTGCATGACTCAGGCACCTACGGCGAGCTTGAGACCGGTGCTACCACTTTGTCTTTTGCGGCACATGAGCTTGGCGACAGCAACTTCCAAGGTGGCCATGTGCGCGCACATGAGTCACCCCAACCGCTTGGCATGGAGATTGCCCTGGTCACAGAGAACGTGGTTGCTGCACATGCCGCTGCTGTTGCGGCCGGAGCCGCAGAACTGGCTGCACCCTCTACCAAGCCCTGGGGCCAAGTGGTCTCCTATGTCCGCACACCCGACGGGTGCCTAGTCGAGATTTGTACACCCATCGGGGCGTAAAGCGGGCAAGAACTGGCCAGTCACGCCAGTGCCGGGCGTTGCCTCATCCCGTCCACCGAAACGCATGGGAGCAATCAGCGCCGCAGAGGAGGCATCCGTGTGACGACCTTGCCATACCTCATTGGTTTGTGGCATCAACATTGTGACGATGTCATCAACGCGCTGGACCCCGAGCTGACCATAGGTATGTGGACTCTCCCACAAACGCAAGAGTTTGATTGATGCTTTGGCTGTTGGGGAGGCGGCACGCGTCAATAGCGGCAGAAAGCAGTCGTTGCATTCAAGTCGAAACCCTTTGTTTAAGTACCGGATTTCCACGCGAATGAAAACCGGGATGCAAATAGTGCTCAAAATGACAAGGCGTATTCTTGGTTCTTTTGCGATTTTTTCATTTCAGCTTGTTCACCACACGAGAGCGTAACAATGATTCAGAAAACAAATCCAGCGATGTATTTTGAGATTCCCGTGAGCGACATGAAGCGCGCTATCGAATTTTACGAAAAGGTTTTTGGTTTTGATTTTCAACTCGAAGATATCCATTCAAATCAGATGGCGCTTATGCCTTTTGATATTGATGGATCAGGAATCAGCGGCGCACTGGCGAAGGGCGAGATTTACAAACCATCGCTTCATGGAACGCTGATTTACTTGCGTACGGAGAGTATTGATAAAACTCTGTCGCGCGCTTTGCTGGCGGGAGCCACAGTTCTTTTTCCAAAAGCGAATGCGGGTGAGTATGCCTATGTGGCTGAAATTGAAGATAGCGAGGGCAATCGAATCGGCCTTATGGAGCTATTGCTATAAATATCGGTGCGCTAAAGTTAGGCAGTTATAAATTGACGTTCGTACAGTTTTAGTTCTGAAGGGACCACCATGCCACTAACGAAGATTTCAGCCCCGAAACATCTCGCCCAAGCACAAGTGAGAGCCTTGGCCGAAGCGGTTCAAGATGGGCTTGTGAAGACATGCAATGTCCCGCCAAATGATCTCTTTCAACTGATATCTCGATTCAATTCCGACGAAATGATTCTTGACCCTCATTTCGGAGGCGTTAACCGCTCGAACGATGCCTGCGTGGTTGAGGTGGTTTTTCTGCTTGGTCGCACCGATGATCAGAAGCGCGCGCTATTCCGTTATGTGGCAGATCAAGCCGTTCATGCCGGGTTTCGAGCAGACGACATCATGATTGCTTTGGTAGAAAACTCCCGGATGGATTGGTCGCTAGGCCTTGGGGTCGCTTATGCCGATCACCACTCAAAAGCATAAGGTCCTATGCCCATACTCTTTACCCTCTATACCTTGGCTAGTCTGGCTCACTTCAGCCACAACGCCGAATACATTGCCTTTTATCCGGGACTGCCGGTCTGGATGACCAGGGAGTCTGTTTACTTGGCGTGGCTGGCAATAGCCAGTATTGGCGTTCTTGCAATCGCTGCCAATTGGCGCGGTTGGAGCCGCTTCGCAGCGATCCTACTCATGGTTTATGGCCTATTGGGCACTGACGGCCTTCTTCACTACACGCTTGCACTCTGCTCAGAGCACACGCTAGTTGCCAACGCAACCATTTGGGCTGAAGTGGTGCTGGGTGTCACCCTTGCCTGCGCAGCTGCGGTCAGGCTCAGTCGGGTCATACGCTAGGCGTCAAAAGGCCACATTAGACTGACAAGAGCGTAAGGAGCGGCCTTGTTTTCACATATTTTCGTAAGTGTCAAAGACTTTGACAGAGCGCTGATGTTCTACACCGAAGTCATGATTGTTCTTGGCAATGAAGCTCGCTTTTACGAGCCGGAGATACCTTGGGCCGGGTGGCACAGCAATGATCGCTCACGCCCCTACTTTGTTATATGCAAGCCCTACGATGGGCAGCCTCATGATGCAGGCAACGGACAAATGGTCGCCTTTCTGGCGAATGACAGAAAGACCGTAGAAGCCACCTACCAAGCTGCGCTGCGCAATGGCGGTTCTTCAGAAGGGCTGCCTGGTTTAAGGCCGCAGTACCATGCCAATTACTATGGCGCTTATTTCCGCGACCCAGAGGGCAACAAGCTTTGTGTCGCATGCCACTCACCAGAGGAGTAAACCTATGCACCGCGACAGAGAAGCTTGACCGTCCTGCGGGGTGCCGCCTGCGGACGGTCCCGCCCTTTCAACGTCGAATACTTAGGAATTCCAATTGAAAAAATCGGATGGTTGATGACTGCCTTGTTTGCGCTGTTTATGCTGGCTGGGTCAGCCGCTCCTGAATTGATCGGTGCACAGGTTGCAACAGATGCAATGACTGCTATCAGATGGGGCTTGAAAAGCCCTTTCAATATTTAGACATCGCAGCTACACTTTTTAGCCAATTCCACTTGCTCAGGCAACACCATGTCCAATCGCACTGTTCACATCCATCGAGTGCTCCGCACCAAGCCCGAGAAGGTCTATCGCGCATTTCTTGAACCGGGAGCTATGGCCAAGTGGCTACCGCCATACGGCTTCACCTGCACGGTGCACCACATGGACGCACGTGTCGGTGGCAGCTTCAGAATGACGTTTCACAACTTCGGCAGCGGCAGCGGGCACTCCTTCGGTGGTGAGTATCTCGAACTGGTTCCTCATGAGCGCATCCGCTATACGGACAAGTTTGAAGACCCGAACTTGCCTGGCCTGCTGGAGGTCACAGTTTCCCTGACACCTGTACTTTGTGGAACGGAGCTCAAGGTCACTCAGTCCGGTATCCCCGACGTCATCCCACTGGAAATGTGCTACTTGGGCTGGCAGGAGTCGCTGGCCCAACTCGCAGCGCTCGTAGAGCCTGACCTCCCCGGCTAAAACAGCAATGGCCAGGCAGCGACTACGCTACTTCATGTACTCTATCCACGCATCACACCCAAGGAATCCGCAATGAATGCCCGAGCACAGTTCATCAGAATGGAAGACAGCACGAAAGAAGACTGGGCGTTGATAGTCCCGGAGGCCATGAAGATGGCCAGGGCACTCCCAGATCGCGTTCTGGCGCACCTGCAACTCCTGGACGGTGACTACGGCGGCTTCCCCATAGACCGACTCTCGCATGGCCTCCAAACCGCCACGCTCGCGTTGAAGGACGGCAGGGATGAAGAGTACGTCGTTTGCGCTTTGCTGCACGACATCGGCGACACCCTGGGCAGTTTCAATCACCCGGATATAGCTGCCGCGATTCTCAAACCCTTTATCAGTGATGAAAACCACTGGATGGTTCAACATCATGGAATCTTCCAGGGCTATAACTTTTTTCATCATATCGGCATGAACAGAGACATGCGCGATATGTTCAAGGCAAGCCCGCACTATGAGCGCACTGCCGAGTTCGTCGAACTTTATGACAATCCGGCATTCAACCCGGCAGGCGAGACCCTTGCGCTGAGCGAATTTGAGCCTATGCTGAGACGCCTGATGGCAGTACCCAAGAACAGTGTGTACAAGGCAGCCTTTGATTAGTCTGAGATAGAAAGCTGAGCGAACGAGAATGTTGTCCAATGGTCACGCGTGCCACCTCCAGTTTCCGCCCAAGCTCCGCGTAAACGGGCGCCAACGTTAGGCTTTTACTAAACAGCGCTTCCACAACCCTGATCCTATTGGAACCACTATGCCACTTACGAAAATCTCAGCCCCGAAGCACCTGGCTCAAGCTCAGGTAAAGGCCTTGGCCGAAGCGGTTCAAGACGGGCTTGTAAAGACATGCAATGTCCCGCCCAATGATCTCTTCCAACTGATATCTCGTTTCGATTCCGATGAAATGATTCTTGACCCTCATTTTGGAGGCGTTAACCGCTCGAATGATGCCTGCGTGGTTGAGGTGGTCTTTTTGCTTGGTCGCACCGATGATCAGAAGCGCGCGCTATTCCGTCATGTTGCAGAGCAAGCCATTCATGCCGGGTTTCGAGCAGACGACATCATGATTGCTTTGGTAGAAAACTCCCGGATGGATTGGTCGCTAGGCCATGGGGTCGCTTATGCTGACTATCACTCAAAAGCCCAACAGTCCGAATAAACAAGCATTCACCGCAACACTGACTGGTTGAAGCTTGGCTGGGACGTGCTGACCTCCTTCATTCTTCAGGTATCAGAAAGCAATAGCACCTTGAGTCAACTATCTCATCACCTCGTACTGCATGGAAGTATTGTCCTGTTTGCCGCGCTCGCTTTTGGTGCTCCTTATGCGCGTGCAATAAAGCGCAATGCAGAATTGCAAGTGATCAATTCTTGGCGAGTCGCGCATCAGTCACTAACCATCGGGGCGTTATTACTTTTTGGAATGGCTTACGTACTGCCATTGCTGGTAGTTCCAAACATTCTAAGAACAGGGGTTGCTGTCTTGTTCATCATTTCTGGTTACGCGTTTACCATCTCGACGCCTCTCGCAGCAGTTGCCAAAGACAGGGGGCTTTCTGGAGGTGCCAAAGGCCTTGCAAGGTTTGTTTACCTGGGCAATGTCGTCGGAGCATCCACCTCGCTCCTGGCTGCAGGCGGCCTGCTGGTTGCCGCTTGTCTTGCCATATTTGGAACTACTGAGACCTGACCCGGCGGACAGAATTAACTTCTCATGAAACTTTCAAAGCGCTGATTCCTAATTCGGCCTGAGCCTGCGCTCGGACTGATCCTTAAGCGCTTTCCATTTCTCTGAAATAGAATCCCGGATCACAGCAAAGGAGACACAAAAAATGTTCAGTCATGTCATGGTGGGGTCGAGCGATATCGATCGCGCCAAACGCTTTTATGACGCCGTGCTTGGCGTGCTCGGTGCCGGTGAGGCTATGCGAAATTTGAATAGTACCGGCCAGACGCGCCTGTTCTACCGCCACGACGGTGGGGTGTTTTGCGTGAGCGAGCCGCTCAATGGTGAGCCGGCCTCATTTGGCAACGGCGGAACCATCGGATTCAAGTGCTCTTCCCCAGAGCAGGTCCGCAAGTTCCACGACACAGCGGTCGAACACGGCGGCATATCCGTTGAAGACCCGCCAGGGTTGAGGGAAGGCAGCATGGGTGCGATTCACTTGGCCTACGTCAGGGACCCCGATGGCAACAAGCTTTGTGCCTTGCACAGGCCCAAGTAAGTAGATCCTGTTTGCTCGCACTGGCTCCGTAAGCAAGGCCTTGGTCGCGAGCAGGCAAGCCTTGCGCAGCCTATGATGTGAAATTCTGAGGCCGTTCAGTCCAACGCGACAGCAATCTACAAATGAATTCAATTCGATATCTTTTTGCTCACAAGTCTTCTTCCAACCACGAGTTGTTCAACGCGGTTGCCGCTGTCCAGCAGGCAGATCACGCTGATGTGGTTCATGCAGCAATCCGCATGCTCAACCACATCTACGTCGTAGACAAGATTTTCCAGGCCCACCTTGTGGGTGAACAGCATCCTTATTCTTCAACCAATACAGAGTCAACACCAGAGGTGGATGAACTCCAGTTCAATGTGGCTGAAACGGACGGTTGGTATGAAAAGTATGTCTCAACAGCGTCAGCTGCCGAACTCAATGAACGCGTGGCCTTCAAGTTTACTGACGGTGACACGGGAACGATGACACGAGAGGAAATGCTTCTGCACGTCATCACCCACGGCGCTTATCACCGAGGGAATGTCGGACAAATGCTCAAGTCAATTTCAGTGGTGCCTCCGCGTGACCTGCTGACTAGATTTCTTCACGTGAGCGAGCCGGGGCGCAGGCAGGCCTAAACTCTTGCCGCTGCAACGCAGAACTGAATTCAGGTGTTGAATCTCAGGTTCAAGGGGTAATGTTGTCGAGTGAGCCGTAAATTTTTCAGTTTGTATAATCATGCCCATTCCGAGGAGCGTTGCAGTTCACGCAAAGTGAATGAGGCTCGGAACTGATCTGCACCCAACGACGCTCACCCACAAGTCTGTGGTGTGAGCCCTCCAGCAAGCTTCACCCGGAAATGTGGTCCTCACAATTTCTTTTGGAGTGAACCATGAGCGTGTTGAAATTTGCCAAGAACGTAGAAGACTACAAAATCGCCGACCTGAGCCTGGCTCAGTGGGGACGCAAAGAGCTGACCATTGCCGAGACCGAGATGCCCGGCCTGATGGCTATTCGTGAAGAGTATGCCAAGGCACAACCCCTGAAAGGTGCGCGCATTACCGGTTCTTTGCACATGACCATTCAGACCGGCGTTCTGGTTGAAACCCTGCAAGCACTGGGTGCTGAAGTGCGTTGGGCGTCGTGCAATATTTTCTCTACCCAGGACCACGCCGCCGCAGCCTTGGTGGCTCAGGGCACGCCAGTGTTCGCCTACAAGGGCGAGACCTTGTCCGATTACTGGGATTACACCCACCGCATTTTTGAGTTTGGCCCCAAAGGCAGCAAAACCGAAGGCCCGAACATGATTCTGGACGACGGTGGTGATGCCACTTTGCTGATGCACCTCGGTGCGCGTGCGGAAAAAGACATCAAGGTGTTGTCCAAGCCCGGCAGCGAAGAAGAGATTTGCCTCTTCAGCTCAATCCGTGCCAAGCTCAAAGTCGATCCCACCTGGTACAGCCGTCGCCTGAAAAACATCATTGGCGTGACCGAAGAGACTACCACCGGTGTTCTGCGTTTGAAAGAAATGTCTGCCAAGGGCACCTTGGCTTTCCGTGCCATCAATGTGAACGACTCCGTAACCAAGAGCAAGTTTGACAACCTCTATGGTTGCCGCGAATCTTTGGTCGATGCCATCAAACGCGCGACGGACGTGATGATCGCCGGCAAAGTGGCTGTGGTGGCTGGCTATGGTGACGTGGGCAAGGGGTCGGCTCAGGCTCTGCGCGCCCTGTCAGCGCAGGTCTGGGTGACCGAGATCGATCCGATCAATGCCTTGCAAGCTGCGATGGAAGGTTACAAAGTAGTCACGATGGAATATGCCGCTGACAAGGCCGATATTTTTGTCTCTGCTACGGGCAACAAAAACGTCATTACCTTCAAGCACATGGCAGCCATGAAAGACCAGGCGATTGTTTGCAATATTGGCCACTTCGACAACGAGATTGATGTCAGTTCACTGGAAAAGCTGAAGTGGGAAGAAATCAAGCCCCAGGTGGATCATGTGATTTTCCCGGCCAAAGGCAAGACGCCTTCCAAGCGCATTATCCTGTTGGCTAAAGGCCGCTTGGTCAATCTGGGTTGCGGTACGGGCCACCCCAGTTTTGTGATGTCGTCCAGCTTTGCCAACCAGACCATTGCCCAGATTGAACTCTTTACCAAGACCAAAGAGTACAAGGCAGGCCAGGTCTATGTGCTTCCCAAGCATCTGGATGAAAAAGTGGCACGTTTGCACCTGAAAAAAGTCGGCGCAATGCTCACTGAGCTGAGCGACGAGCAGGCTTCTTACATTGGCGTGAGCAAAGCTGGTCCGTATAAGGCCGACACCTACCGCTACTGATCTGCCGCGTTTATGCGGATTGATCAATTGCTGGTTCAGCGTGGGCTGGCCAGCACCCGCTCTCAGGCCCAGCGTCTCATTGGAGACGGGGTTGAGTGGATGCAAGCCGATTCCTGGCGTCGTATTGTCAAGAATGGGGATGAGGTTCCACAAGGCGCTCGGGTGCGCCTTCTGAACGACTCTGAAGCCCGCTATGTGTCCAGAGGCGGGCTCAAGCTTGAGGCTGCACTCAAACAGACGGGTTTGTCTGTGGCTGGTTCGGCCTGCCTGGATGTCGGCCAATCGACCGGAGGTTTCACGGATTGTTTGCTGAAATCGGGTGCCGCTTCGGTGGTTGGTGTGGATGTGGGGAGCGCACAGTTGCATCCCAGTCTTCGCAATGATCCGCGAGTGAGGTGTATCGAAGGCGTTAATGCCCGTACACTCGTTGCTTCTGATTTGATAGCTACAAGCGCATATCCCGAAAGCGATGGAGGCGGTATTTCCTTGAAACTTCCGGGTGAAGACGGCGCTGATCTTCAAACTCCGCAAGCACCCGCATTCGATCTGGCCGTCATTGATGTGTCCTTTATCTCGCAGACCCTGATGTTGCCGTCCATCGTTGCACTGTTAAAACCGGGTGGCGTGGTGTTGTCTTTGGTCAAACCCCAATTTGAACTCCAACCCGGCCAGGTGGGTAAGGGAGGCATCGTGCGTGACGCTGCTTCCTACCTCATCGTAGAAAAGCGTTTACGCGACGCCTGCGCTGATGCAGGGCTGACGGTACATGCCTGGTTTGATTCGCCCATCGCAGGTGGCGACGGGAACCGGGAATTTTTTATTCATGCCAGCAAACCTGTTTAAGATAAATCCATGAGCTATCCCAAAGATTTACCGATCAGCATTGAGTTTTTTCCGCCCAAAACACCGGAAGGTGTGGAGCGCTTGCGTCTGGTGCGGCAACATCTGTATGTGCTCAAGCCTGAATTCTGTTCTGTGACCTTTGGTGCTGGTGGATCTACCCAGGAAGGTACTTTCTCGACGGTGAGCGATATTTTGTCTGAGGGTGTTCCTGCGGCCTCACATATTTCATGCATCGGAGCAACCAAAGCCACTGTGCGCGATCAACTGGCAACCCTGAAATCCATGGGAGTCAGCCGTTTAGTTGCGCTTCGCGGCGATTTGCCCAGCGGTTACGGTGCCGGTGGTGAGTTTCAATACGCGCGCGATTTGGTTGAATTCATCCGGGCCGAGACCGGAGATGATTTTTTCATAGAGGTGGCGGCATACCCGGAGGTGCATCCGCAGGCTAAATCACCCGAATCCGATTTGAAGGCGTATGTTGAGAAGATCAAAGCGGGTGCCAATAGCGCTATCACCCAGTATTTTTTCAACTCTGACGCGTACTTCCGTTTTGTTGAAGAAGCCGATGCCCAAGGTGTCACCGCTCCGGTGGTACCCGGCATCATGCCGATAACCAGTTCGACCCAGTTGATGCGTTTCTCCGATGCTTGCGGTGCAGAAATTCCCCGTTGGATTCGTTTGCGTTTGCAAGGGTTTGGCGACGATACGGCATCCATCAAAGCCTTTGGCCTGGATGTGGTCACCGATCTGTGTGAACAACTCCGGGCAGGCGGTGTTCCTGCTTTGCATTTCTACAGCATGAACCAGAGTTCCTCGACTCTGGAGATATGCAAACGTATGGGGCTTTTAGCGGGTTAAGCGGATTGAGAGGGTTGCACCCCGTTCCCGTTCAGTCCCTGGCTTTGTCGCTAGCTTTCTCAAAAACCCGAGTCCTGCTGGGTCATCGGCTCATAAAGACCATGTTCAGCCGCCGGATTCAAGGTTGAAACTTGCGTTGCGGTCCTGCCCCAGCAAGCTGACCATTTGAGGCAGCGCCGCTTGAAGCTTGACTTTCAGGGTATGCGGCGGGTTGATGACAAACATGCCGCTGGCTGGCAGTCCGGGCCGGACGGTCTCTCCAGCGTCATCGGTGGTGAGTTTGCTTGATTTCACCGTCAAGCTGGCATGTAACCAGGCTTTCCCCGACTTGGTAGCCAAAGTTTTCAACTTTCTTGGCAGGTCATGAGCCTCCGGCCTGGGAATAATGGGGTACCAAACCACATAAGTGCCGGTTGCAAAGCGTTTCAGTGCGTCAGCGATCATGTCTGAAACGCGTACGTAATCACTCTTGATCTCATAGCTTGGGTCGCATAAGACCAGTGCACGTTTGACAGGCGGTGGCAGGAACTTCTTGATGCCCTCAAAGCCATCTTCGCGCAATACGGCAACTTGTCGCCCGGCTTCAAGCTGGGCAATATTGGCGGCCAGAGTTTTGCTATCTGTCGGATGAATTTCGAACAGTTTGAGTTTGTCGCGATCCCGCAGGAGGCGCTGAATGATGAAGGGTGAGCCGGGATAAATCTTGTGGCTTCCCTTGTTATTGAAACTGGCAAGCATGTCCACATAGTCCTGCAGCGCCGGCGCAAGAGCTTCCTGACCTTCAGTTGGCAGTTTGGTCAGCAGGCGGGCGACACCCTGGGCGGCTTCACCACTGGTTTCTGCATATTCACCGTCAAGGCGGTACAAACCAGCACCTGCATGGGTGTCCAGAACGGTTAGGACAGTTTCTTTCTCAATCAGGTGCTTCAGGATGGCCAGAAGCACGGTGTGTTTGAGCACATCGGCGTGGTTGCCTGCGTGAAAGGCGTGTCGGTAACTGAACATGGTGTGATGGTAACCCTGTAGCTTGCCAATTTGAGCTGATTTGCGCGAACAGGGCCAGTTTCGTATAATCGCGGGCTTCGTAGCGCTTTTGTGGCTCCGCGGCGAAGTGTTTGTGGTACTTGTTACCTCAAGCAATTCCCACCTAAGAGATTCCCACCGAACCTGACGACTAAACCCGTCTGGCTCGGAATAGAAGGAACGCCGACCGTGGAAAAGAGCCCGCCAAACCCGTCATTTAGAAGAGAAAACTCATGTCAACTTTCAGCGCAAAACCCGCTGAGGTCGTGCACGAGTGGTTTGTGATTGACGCGACCGACAAGGTCCTCGGACGAGTAGCCAGCGAAGT
>JBILKC010000262.1:0-4170 GCA_044376885.1 Hylemonella sp.
GCAGTGCGGCATGGGGCGAACCGGCAAATGGTTTGCCCACCAGTGGGCCGGCATCAAACCAGATGTCATGCCCCTGGCCAAGGGCTTGGGCTCAGGCGTTCCGATAGGTGCGGTCGTAGCAGGCCCCAAAGCAGCGCATATCTTTCAGCCAGGCAATCATGGCACCACCTTTGGTGGCAATCCGCTTTCAATGCGGGCTGGTGTAGAAACCATCCGCATCATGGAAGAAGATGGATTGATGGCCAATGCGGCTCTGATGGGTGAGCGCCTGAAAAATGCTTTGCTCAGAGAGTTGGGCGGTATCCCCGGCGTCAAGGAGATCCGAGGGCTAGGCTTGATGATTGGAGTGGAGTTGGAAAAACCATGCGCTGATCTGGTCAAACAAGCGGCTGACAGCGGGCTGTTGATCAGTGTCACGGCCGATAGTGTCATCCGTTTGGTACCGCCACTGATCATCACCCCGGCAGAGGTTGACGAGATCGTTCAAATTCTTTGCCCGCTAGTGAAACAGATGCTGAGCGCTAAGCACTGAAATGGATTGAAGGCATGAAGCACTATTTGCAATTCAGCGACTTTTCAGCCGAGCAATACCATTACCTGTTTGCCCGCGCATCCCTGATCAAGAAAAAGTTCAAGGCTTACGAGAAACACCATTCTCTGGCTGACCGTACCCTGGCCATGATTTTTGAAAAGGCCTCGACACGAACCCGCGTCAGCTTTGAGGCGGGTATGTATCAACTGGGCGGCAGCGTTGTGCACCTGACCACTGGTGATAGCCAACTCGGTCGGGCTGAGCCTATCGAGGACAGCGCGCGGGTGATCAGCCGGATGGTTGACCTGGTGATGATTCGCACCTACGAACAGGAAAAAATTGAAAGTTTTGCGGCTCATTCCAGGGTTCCCGTGATCAATGGCCTGACCAATGAGTTTCACCCCTGCCAGATCCTGGCTGATATCTTTACCTTTATTGAGCATCGGGGGGCCATCCAGGGCAAAGTGGTGGCCTGGGTCGGTGATGGCAACAATATGGCCAATACGTGGCTGCAAGCCGCTGAACTGCTGGACTTCAAGGTGCACCTGAGCACGCCTGGCGGCTACGAGGTAGACCATAACGTTGCCGGGGTTCGTAGTCGGGACTCATACAAAGTGTTCGCGGACCCCATGGAGGCTTGTGAACAGGCGGATCTGGTCACCACGGATGTCTGGACCAGCATGGGTTTTGAAGCTGAAAACGAAGCGCGTCAAAAGGCTTTTGCAGACTGGTGTGTGGACGCCGACATGATGCGTGCCGCCAAGGACAATGCGCTGTTCATGCACTGCCTGCCTGCTCATCGCGGAGAAGAAGTCAGCGCAGAGGTGATTGATGGTCATCAGTCCGTGGTTTGGGACGAGGCGGAGAACCGTCTGCATGTTCAAAAAGCATTGATGGAATACCTGCTGCTCGGGGAAATTCAAGCCTGATTGCAAGCGTATAGCGTTTCAACCGCGGTACAGCCAGGGCATGTCCAACAACCGCTCGCCCAACAAGCTGATGGACAAGTCGCGCCCCCGACTGGCAAGCCCAGTGAGATGGAAAATCCTGCCATTCCTCAAGGCACGCTTCTGGACCCGTGCGTTACGTTGCCATCTTGAGTTGGCATAGCGCTTGAGCAGGCCGGGCACATCAATGTTGATGCTGGATGCCGCTTCGCACATCAGTTGACCCAGACAATCAGCGTCTTCAATGGCCATGCCTGCGCCTTGAGCCAGATAAGGCCGCATTGGGTGTGCGGCATCGCCCACCAGGGCCACTCTGACGCAAGCGTGCTCAGAAGCACTTTGCATTGGGCGGCGATCGCACAGAGACCATAGCCGCCAGTTGGTTGTGGCCTTGATCAGGTCCTGCAGGTGCGGGTGTGTGCCAGAGGTAACCTGATGCAGGGACTCAGTGGTGGTGTCGTGATCCCAACCTTGCAAGTCCGTGCTGACCTTCCCATGGGCGATGACCACCACATTGAGCCATTCACCCCGTCGCACCGGATACTGCACCACGTGCAAGTGAGGCCCGAGCCAGACCTTGACTTGCTGGCTTTTGAGATGCTCAGGCAAGTGGGTTTGGAGCAACAGCGCCCGGTAGGCCAAATGGCCTGTAGGACGAGGCTGACCATCAGCAAGCATCAACTCACGAACACGGCTCCACAATCCATCTGCACCGATCAATGCATCGCCCTGGAGCATCATTCCCTGTTTGGTTTGAATTCGAATCGATGCGGGCAATTCTTCATAACTTGCCAACGATTGATTGAGCTCAGTTTGCACACCAGCCCGCTGAACTGCCTGCAGGAGCAACTGCTGAAGGTCAGCACGGTGAAGGGCGGCATAAGGTGCTCCATATTTCTCAACGCTGTCTTTGCCCAAGCGCAGCATCCCAATTTCACGACCCGAAACAGCATGAAAGACATGCAGGCGATCCGGATAAGCAGCAACCTCTCCCAGGGCTTCATTAAGGCCCCAGCGTTGAAGCACCCGCGTGACATTTGGCCCGAGCTGAACTCCCGCACCAAATTCTGAAAAATTCGGATTACGCTCAATCAACTGAACCCGCCACCCCGCGCGTGAAATGGCAAGTGCAGCTGCAAGGCCTCCGATTCCACCCCCTGCAATGATGGCCTTACCAGACATGAGTCAGCGTATCGAACTTAGGATGGAGAATTATTCAACACGGGTCACAGTTGCTGGCTTGAAGCCCAGATCAGCCGCCTTGCCCTTGCGTCCACGAGCGAAGCGGGCATTATTAAGACTGCGAATTTCCAATGTTTCCTCGCGCTCTTTACCCCCGCGACCCAACCCTTCAATGCGTACACTGCGGGTATAAGCGGCTGCGCCGGCCAAGGCATCTTTGGCCTCCAGGTCAATCAGCATCAGTCCACGACCGCCATTGGTCATGACCTTTAGCTCGCTGAGCTCGAAAGTCAAAATTCGTCCACCGGTTGAGGCACAAGCCACATGCGTCGCAGCGCTGACCGAAGTGCCGGGCGCAAAAACCACAGAAGGCTTGCAAATGATCTCATCAGCATTGCACGTTACAAAGGACTTGCCGGCTTTCTGGCGGGAAATCATGTTTTCTACAGTGGCCATAAATCCATAGCCACCCGTGCTGCTCAACAGCAATTGCGCTTGTGCTGATCCTGCAAAGTAATGAAGCAGTTGGGTTCCCGACTCCAGTTCAATCAGCGAATTGACGGGTTGGCCATCGCCACGACCTCCGGGCAGCATTGAGACTGGCACTGAGTAGATTCTTCCGTTGGATCCGAAGGCCAGCAGTGTGTCCACCGTTCGACATTCGAAGGCAGCATACAGCGCGTCTCCTGACTTGAACGCATATTCAGCGCCAGAACTGGAAGCGACACTTGCAGCAGCGCTGGCCGGGCGATCTTTCGCCCACCCTTTCTGGGCCCTGACCCAGCCCTTCTGACTGACCACCACAGTGACCGCCTCGTCCACGATCTTGACCTCAACTACCGCCTTGCGTTCAGCCTGAATCAGGGTACGCCGGGGGTCGGCAAACTGCTTGGCATCCGACTCGATTTCACGTGACATCAATCGCCGCAAGCTGGCAGGGTTACCCAGGATATCTTCCAGCTTCTTTTTCTCGTCACTCAAGCTGGCCAATTCTTGTTCTATTTTGATGGCCTCCAATCGGGCCAGTTGCCGCAAGCGGATCTCAAGAATGTCCTCGACCTGACGCTCGGACAAGCCAAAACGCGCAATCAGTGCGGCTTTGGGATCATCGGATTGGCGGATGATGGAGATCACCTCGTCAATGCTGAGCAGTACCAGTTGCCTTCCCTCCAGAATATGAATCCGGTCGGTGACTTTGTCCAAACGGAATCTGGAACGTCGCTCAATCGTGGCTTGACGGAATTCAAGCCACTCGGTCAACATCTGACGAAGCGACTTCTGCGTGGGCCTTCCGTCCAGGCCGACCATGGTGAGATTGACCGGGGTCGAAGTCTCCAGACTGGTGTGCGCCAACAAGGTTGTGATGAGTTCCTGCTGTTCGATACGGCTGGTTTTTGGCTCGCAAACCAGTCGAACTGCGGCTGACTTGCTGGATTCGTCTCGCACGACATCCAACACGGACAGCACCGTTGCCTTGATCTGAACCTGCTCAATACTGAGGGCTTTTTT
>JBILKC010000034.1:0-13683 GCA_044376885.1 Hylemonella sp.
GGGTCTTGATTTCTTCGCGGGTAATACTGACAGGGAAAGACCGGTTTTCCTCTTTGCGGAAAATTGTCAGCAGGACCTTTGTGTTGGGTTCGCCCCGCATGCGCTTGACGGCCTCGTTCAAGGTCAAACCTTTGACAGCGGTGTCGTCAATTTTGGTGATCAGGTCGTTGGTTTTCAGGCCAGCCCGAAAAGCGGGCGACCCTTCAATCGGGGAGACAATCTTGACCAGGCCGTCCTCCTGGGTTATTTCAATGCCAACCCCGACAAATCGCCCGGTGGTCCCTTCGCGAAACTCCTTGAACGACTTCTTGTCAAAATATTGAGAATGCGGATCCAGGCTGGCTACCATGCCGGAAATGGCATCCGTAATCAGTTTTTTTTCATCGACGGGCTCTACATAATCTGTTTTGACCATGCCGAATACAGCCGCAAGTTGCTGCAGCTCCTCAAGCGGCAGAGGTGCCAAAGCTCCTCTGGCAACAGTTTGCAGAGAAACTGTAGTGAGCGCACCGGCTACAACACCGAGCGAAATCCAGCCTGCAATTTTAAATTTCTGGCGCATACAAATTTTCCATTAATCAATCAATATACACGTTTGGAGCAGAAATCACAGTCAGGGTTCCCAATATCGGGTTATCCGGCTGTCTTGACGCCAGCACTTGTATGCGTAGCCAAGTCAATATCAGCCTGATTGCCCAGATAGTAGTGACGCACCGGTTTGAGGTTCTCATCGAGTTCATAAATGAGCGGGAAGCCGTTGGGAATGTTGACGGCCATGATGTCCGAGTCCGAAATCTGGTCTAAGTACTTGATCAGTGCGCGTATCGAATTGCCATGGGCTACCAGCACGATCCGTTTGCCCGCCTTGATGGCAGGCGATATGGACTCTTTCCAGAACGGAATCACGCGTTCCACGGTGTCTCTGAGGCACTCGGTCAACGGCCGTTCAGACGCGTTGAGCCTGGCATATCGAGGGTCGTTAAGCTCTGCATCCGAGTCACTTGTGGCTAATTCGGGTGGCGGTGTGTCATAACTTCTACGCCAGACCAGTACTTGCTGATCGCCATATTCCTTGGCCACTTCTGCCTTGTTCAGGCCTTGCAGAGCGCCGTAATGCCGCTCGTTGAGACGCCAGCTATTGACCACAGGCAGCCAGGTTCGATCCAGTTCATCCAGACAATGCCAGAGGGTACGGGTGGCCCGCTTGAGCACACTGGTGTAAGCAAGATCAAAATCAAAGCCCGCTGCTTTGAGCAGGCGGCCGGCATTTTTGGCTTGCTCGACACCGGTTTCAGTGAGGTCAACATCGGTCCAGCCGGTAAATCGGTTGTCCTTGTTCCAGATGGATTCGCCGTGGCGGATGAACACAAGTTGGTACATGATCTCGGGTTTAGAAGTAAGGCAGTCCAGGGACTGGGTTGAAGGCCAATTGAATAAAACCTTCGCAGTTTTTGCCACCATTCTAAAATCAACTCTTTTTGATCCGTAAAACAAGGACTCCGTGTGAAATTTATTATCGATAACTGGATGCTGATCATGGTCGCTGCGTCTTCTGGCGGACTGTTGATGTGGCCGGTGATCAAAGGTTCCGCCAGTTCAGGGCTCAGTCCCAATGACGCTGTGCAGCTGATTAATCGCGAAAAAGCAGTAGTGATTGATGTGTGTGATGCCAGCGAGTTTGCTGCGGGTCATGTGGGTGGCGCCAAGAACGCACCTTTGGGCGAACTGGAGAAAAAGCTGCCTGAACTGGTTAAAAACAAGGCAACCCCGCTGATTTTTGTTTGCCAGAGCGGTGGACGTTCAAGCCGGGCATCAGCCATCGCAAAAAAATTGGGTTACGAAAAATCCCACAATATCAGCGGTGGTTTGGGTGGCTGGAAAGCAGCCAGTCTGCCTGTTGAGAAAAGTTAAATTGACCGCTACCGTTAAAACCACCTGAACCAGCGAGCCGAGCCAACCCCATGCAAATCGTGAAGATGTACACCACCGCAGTCTGCCCGTATTGTGTTCGGGCAAAGAAAATCCTCAAGTCCAAGGGCGTTGAGCAGATCGAAGAGATTCGTATTGACAACGATCCTCAGGCCAGAATGACCATGATGGAAATAACCGGGCGGCGTACCGTCCCGCAAATTTTCATCGGCAGCACCCATGTAGGCGGCCATGACGACCTGGTAGCGCTGGATGGCAAAGGCGGCTTGATGCCAATGCTTCAAGCCAGCTGACCTGTAATAATCGCCGTACCGTGTGCCCGCTCCGGAATGATCCTGCGGGCCTTGTTGTTTTGACCAGAAAGTAAAGCCATGGCTGATGTCCAAGATCCTGTATTCCAGATTCAACGCATTTATCTCAAAGAGGCTTCTCTGGAGCAGCCCAATTCACCCGCTATTTTGCTGGAACAACAGCAACCTGTGGTCGATATTCAGTTGGGCGTGAATGCCACCCCCGTGGCCGACGGTGTGTATGAAGTCAGTGTGACGGCCACTGTCCATACCAAACTCAATGACAAAACCGTGTTCCTGGTAGAAGCCAGCCAAGCCGGAATTTTTGAAATACGCAATCTGCCCCAAGAACAGATGGGGCCCATAATGGGCATTGCCTGCCCGCAAATTGTGTATCCCTATTTGCGTGGCAATGTGGCCGACCTGATCCAGCGCGCTGGGTTTCCCCCTGTCCATTTGTCCGAGATCAATTTTCAAGCCATGTACGAGCAGCAGCAGGCCCAGCAAGGAACCCAGCAGATCCAATAAGGCAGTAAGGTTTTGGGCTAAAGCCGACAAGGTGTAAGCACTCTGAGCTATGAAAATAATAGTGATTGGTGCGGGTGCTTGGGGAACAGCATTGGCCATCAGCGCCAGTGGCAACGCCTCGGTAAGCCATGAAGTGACACTTTGGGCGCGGGATGCTGCACAGGCCGCTGCGATGCAGACGGACCGCCAAAATGCGCGTTACCTCCCCGACCAGACGTTTCCTGAGCGCTTGCAGGCGGTTGGTGGCAACTCTGAGGCGATGCTGACTTGCGTCCATTCCCACGACCTCGTTCTGATCGCCACGCCGATGGCAGGCTTGCGCTCGGTGTTGACGTCGATCAGTCAGACCGAGTCACCGGTAGCGTGGCTTTGCAAAGGTTTTGAAACCGCCAGTGATAGCTCCATGGGACTTTTAGCCCATGAAATACAAGGACGGGTAGCACCAAATTTGATAGCAGGTGTTCTCAGTGGTCCGAGCTTTGCCCAGGAAGTGGCACAAGGCAAGCCGACGGCTCTGGTGGCTGCAAGTGCTCATGTCAACCTGCGTGAGGCGCTGGTGGCGGCTTTTCACAGCAGCACTTTGCGGGTCTATGCCAACGATGACCTTGTGGGTGTTGAGGTGGGCGGTGCCGTCAAGAACGTCATGGCCATTGCCACCGGATTGTGCGATGGACTGGGCCTGGGCCTGAATGCGCGTGCGGCCCTCATTACCCGCGGTCTCGCAGAGATGACCCGTCTGGGTCTTGCACTGGGTGCCCGGATGGAAACCTTTATGGGTTTGTCCGGCTTGGGTGACTTGGTACTGACCGCCACCGGAGATTTAAGCCGCAACCGAAAAATTGGTTTGCTGTTGGCCCAGGGTCAGACATCGAATCAGGCTGTGGCATCACTGGGCCATGTCGCCGAAGGTGTTTACAGCGCCCGTACCGTGTTGCTGCGTGCGCAGCGTAGTCACGTGAGCATGCCGATCACGCAGGCCGTAGTCGATCTGCTGGATGGCAAACTTGATGCCTATCAGGCCATCTCCGCCTTGATGGGACGAGACCCGGCTTCAGAAAGTGCCAGCGCCTAGGCGGCCTTCACCGATAAGGACTGATTGACCCGCTCGGTGATGTAGGCCAGCGACTCTTCCACCTGATCGATCAGGATCAGGCACAAGTCACCCTCCAGCAGCTTGTCCATGGCGGTGTCTATCGCCAGAAACTCACCCCTTATTTCGCAGGTGCTTTGGGTTCGGCTGGCGTTCTCGAGCCCGGCGCGAAGCAGTGCCAGGACTTCGCCATCTTCCCGGCCGCGCTGACATTGATCCTGGTAAAGAATGACATCGTCGAAGGCATGCCCGAGAATTTCGGTTTGCTGACGGATGTCCTCGTCACGGCGATCACCCGCGCCACTGATCACCACGCTGCGCCGCTTGGCAGGCATCCTTTCAACCGCCTGCACCAGTGCGGTGATGGCATCCGGATTGTGGCCATAGTCTGCAATGATCGTAGCGCCACGGTAACTGAATATGTTGAATCGTCCCAGTGCGTTATCGCTGTCATTGTGAAAGCTAAGAAGTCCACGTTCAATGGCTTCCCAATCCAGATTAAGCCCCCAGGCTGCTGCCACCGAGGCCATCACGTTTTCCACTTGAAAGCCAATGGCACCCTGATGGGTGATGGGAATCAGTGACAACGCGATGCGGTGCAGGTTAGCCCCTTCGGCTGCAACCAGGTATCCGCCATCCACATAAACAGCCCGCTTGCCTTGAGCCAGATGGGTAGCCATGACCGGATTGCTGCGATCCATGGCAAAGAAGGTTACCGCAGCGTTACAGTGATTGGCCATACCGGCCACAATCGGGTCAGCCGCATTGAGCACCGCGATGCCTTTGTCAGCAATATTCTGAACGATCACTCGCTTGAGTACCGCCAGATCCTCTACGGTGGTGATGAAGTTCAAGCCAAGGTGGTCGCCATTGCCAACATTGGTGACTACCGCGACATCGCAGCGATCAAAAGCCAGTCCTTCGCGCAGCATGCCACCGCGGGCAGTTTCCAGGACGGCAGCATCCACGTCAGGATGTTGCAGCACATTTCGCGCACTTTTCGGTCCGCTGCAGTCACCGGTATCAATACGGTGGCCAGCTACAAAAACACCTTCGGTGTTGGTCATACCCACCCGCAGACCGGTCTGTGCGATCAGATGTGTGATCAAACGCACGGTGGTGGTTTTGCCGTTGGTGCCAGTAACAGCAACCAGGGGAATGCGGCCATTCTCACGGGGACCGAACATGTTTGAGATGATGGCCTCACCAACGGCCCGACCCTTGCCAAAAGAAGGCGACAAATGCATGCGCAAGCCCGGTGCGGCATTGACTTCGACCACGCCGCCGCCCTGTTCTTCGAGCGGGTGCAGAATGCTGTCACACACCATGTCAACACCGCAGATGTCTAGTCCGACCATGTGCGCCGCAGCGATGGCGCGCTGGGCGACTTCAGGGTGTACATCGTCGGTTACATCGGTTGCTGAGCCCCCGGTGGAAAGATTGGCGTTGTGCCGCAATGTCACACGCTTACCTTTAGCCGGAACGGATTGGCCATTGAGCTCCTGGGTAGCCAGGCAGGCCATGGCAATCTCATCCAGGATGATTTTTGTCAAAGATGTCGAATGACCTGAACCACGGCGCGGGTCTTTATTGATTTCTTCGATCAACTCGGCGATGGTGTGGACGCCGTCACCCACCACTTTGGGTGGGTCGCGACGCGCGGCAGCAACCAGCTTGTTACCTACAACCAGCAAACGGAAATCATTGCCAGGCAGGTACCGTTCCACAAGAATTTCTTCCCCAAACTCCTTGCTGGCCTCAAAGGCAGCCAGCAACCGTTCTTTCGTGGTGATGTTCACACTGACGCCCTTACCCTGGTTGCCGTCTTTGGGTTTGACCACAACAGGCAGCCCGATCTCAAGCGCCGCGTTCCAGGCATCTTCAGGCGTAGACACTTCGCGACCCAGAGGAACCGGAACTCCAGCAGCATCCAACAGCTTTTTTGTCAGTTGTTTGTCCTGAGCGATGGACTCTGAGATGGCGCTGGTGACATCCATTTCGGCTGCCTGAATCCGACGCTGTTTGCTGCCCCAGCCGAACATGATCATGCTGCCCTGGGTCATGCGCCTGAAGGGAATTCGACGTGCGATTGCGGCGTCCACAATCGAACCAGTGCTGGGACCGAGGCGGTTATCTTCGTCAAGCTCACGCAATTCTTCTAGCGCTCTTTGCAGATCGAATGCGGTGTCGTTCTTGGCGGCCAGGCAAAGCGCCTGCGCAAATGCCATCGCTTGCCGTCCGACGGCTTCCTCAGAGTATTCCACCACCACCTGGTAAACACCAGGGTCAGCGGTTGAGGTGGAACGGCTGAAGGTAACGGGGCAACCAGCTTGCGCCTGCAAATCTAAAGCGGCTACTTCCAGCACATGGGCCATAGACACAATATTGTCATGGCCAGTCGGTTGAAGCGGCCGGATCTCAGGAAAAAGGGCACGCAAGCGGCCTTCAAAACCATCATAGGCACTGAGATTTTGCTCATCTGCAGAGCAAATAACCACCGACTCAATGGCCGTGTGGTGGCTCCACAGGTTGGGGCCGCGCAGGGCACGAATTCTTGTAACTTCCATAAATCAGTGGATCTTCCTGGGGTTGGATTCAAAGGTTCTCATGCCAGCGCCGATCAGCTCAGGCGTAATGTTCAAAGCCCAGGCTGCGGCCACGGCAGCCATCACCATCTCTGGTTTTTCAGCTTTGGCGGGCTTAAGGGAGTTCAGCGGCAACAGCGCAATTTCTTCATCACCTTGGGACAAAACGATATGCTGGTCACGCACAAAAACCACACGCTCCCCCTTTTCGCGATGGTTGCTGATGGCTTCAAGCTTGGCATCAAGGCCATAGAAAATGACTTTGCCGTCGCACAGGGCAGCCATTTCAACCACTTTGGATTCTGCGGCATTCAACACGGCAAAGCCCTGCGGCAGAATCACATCAACTTGGGTTCTAACCACGTTGTACAGCTTGTCAACGTCGTTGATGTAGAAGTCTTCAAGCTCTGGCAGGCCGCTCAAATCGGTGACTACGCCAACGCTGCAGCGGTCGTAAGCCAGCCCTTCGCCAAGAATCATCCGATTCGAATTCTCAAAAACTGCAGCCTCGACTGAACGGTTGATCAGCACGCGCTGACCGCTTTCCCAATTGGCGCTGTCTTTGGCTTGAACCTGCCTCGCCCCGAGGAAAAAACCGTCCTTGCACGCAATGCCCACATGCTTGCCGCTGATGTGCAGTAACCAGCCGACCAAGCGCGCAATGCGGGTACTGTCATGCGATCCGGCAATGCCCACCACAGGAATCCGGCCATCCTGATGGGGTTTGAAGAGATGGTCAACAATGGCCTTGCCTACGGGTCGGGGTTGGCCTTCAGCTGGTTTGAGGTGCATCAGCAGGCCTGGCCCGGCGTTGACTTCAATGATTGCTCCGCCCTGGTCTTCAAGGGATTTCGAAACATCGGTGGTGACCAGGTCAATGCCGGCAATATCAAGACCTACCACGCGTGCGGCCAAAGTAGCTGCGCGGGCCACCTCCGGGTGCACCAGGTCAGTGACGTCGTAGGCCAGGTCGCCATTGCGTTTGAGCAGGACACACAGGCCTGCTTGCGGAACAGATTCGCCACTCAGTCCCTGGCGTTCAAGTTCCATGCGCGCGATGGGCTCGTGATCAAGAATCAAGGGTTCGAGTGGAAATTCTTCTTCCACGCCGCAGCGAGGGTCACTGTTGATCTGGTTGTCGATCAGTTCACGAATGGTTTGTACCCCGTCACCTGTAACGGTCAGCATCTTGCCCCGGGTGGCACCCACCACCTGATTGCCGACAACCAGAATGCGGTGTCCTTCGCCCGCGATGAATTTTTCAACCAGAACGCCGCCGCCTTCTTCACGGGCGGCCAGATAAGCGCTTTCAATTTCAGCCCGGGTATTGAGGTTGGTAAAAACGCCCCGTCCATGATTGGCATCTGTTGGCTTGACCACAACAGGTAGGCCGATGTCCTGGGCAGCGTCCCAGGCGGCTTGTGCGCTGTCGACTTCCTCTCCTTGAGGAACCGGAACGCCACATGAGTGCAAAAGGTTTTTGGTCATCTGCTTGTCGCTGGCGATGTTCTCCGCGATGGCGCTGGTCTGGTCTGTCTCGGCGGTCCAGATGCGGTGCTGGCTGGCACCATAGCCGAACTGAACCAGATTGCCTTCAGTCAGGCGGATATGCGGAATGCGTCTGTCGGTCGCAGCATCCACGATATGGGCTGTGCTCGGACCCAGGCATAACCTGTCAGCCAGCTCCCGCAGCCGATTGACCACGGGGATCAAGTCAAAAGGCTGGTTATTGATGGCGGCCATCAATAAATCGCAGGCTGCCGTCAGAGCGGCCTTACTCACATCACCCTGGCGTGACCTGAAAGCTACCTTGTACACGCCACGGACATGTGTTTCACGGGCCTTGCCGAAACCAGTCTGCATACCGGCCAGATTCTGAAGCTCGATCACCACGTGTTCCAGAATGTGGGCAGCCCAAGTACCTTCCCGCAAACGCAGCAAAAAGCCGCCTGGCTCACCGATGCCGCAGCGGTGCTCAGACAAGCCAGGAAGCAGGGCGGTCAAACGCTCATAAAATCCCGCTATGGTGTTGGACGGACGGTCTTCCAATTCACCGATGTCTACCCAGGCCTCAATGACGGGGCGGTAGGTCCAGATGTTGGGGCCACGCAGATGGGTGACCCGGAGCAATTGAATATTTTTTGTTGTCATGGCTAAAAAAAGGTCGATCAGTCAAGTGCTGCACATAAACTGCTAAATGACATACGAAACCCATGTCTCGGTGACATTATTGAACGAAGTTCCTCAGGATTGGCGAACCGAGGTTCAATTACAACTCCAAATCAATGAAAACGTTCAGGTCGCCCTTGAGGTTGACCTGGATCAGCAACTGCGCTTCCTCAAAGGTATTGTGGTGCTGACTGACCATCGTCTGCTCAGTCGTGCATCGGGCTCGCTTGTCTGGCAGGTCTGGAATTTCCGGCAAGACTTGATCATGGAACACCATGACCATGCGGGCGTGGGTCATATTGAATTGCTGGATAGTCAGGGTCTGCAGGCCCAGTGGCGCTTTACCCTGGGTCAAAATCTCCAGGCGATCCGTCTGGTCAGCCAATTTCGATTGCAACTCTCCAGCCATGTCAGCGGCCAGCCTTTGGCCTTGCCTGATGCCCAGCTTTGCCCCAGTTGCAAGGCGCCACTCGACCCGGAACAGGACGAGTGTCCGGTGTGTACCAAGGTGACCCATACGCCGCCATCGACCTGGACGCTGTTTCGATTGTGGCGGTTTGCCCGGCCTTACCGGGGTCAGCTGCTGGCCGGTTTTGTCCTGACCCTGCTGGGCACCGCTGCCAGTCTGGTCCCGCCCTACCTGACCATGCCCTTGATGGATGAGGTGCTGATACCGTTTCAGAATGGCCAGAAGATCGATCCCATGCGGGTGGCTTTTTATCTGTCGGGGCTGTTCGGCTCGGCATTGCTGGCCTGGGGCTTGACGTGGGCAAAAACCTATATCCTGGCCCTGGTGTCCGAGCGCATTGGTGCTGACCTTCGCACGGCCACCTATGAGCACCTGCTCAAACTGTCCCTGGAGTACTTTGGCGGCAAGCGCACGGGGGACCTGATGTCGCGCATTGGCAGCGAGAGTGACCGCATCTGTGTCTTTCTCTCCCTGCACCTGCTCGACTTTGCCACTGACGTGCTGATGCTGCTGATGACGGCAGCCATTCTCTTTTCGATCAACCCCTGGTTGGCTGTGGTGACCCTGGTGCCCTTGCCCTTCATCGTGTGGATGATTCATGCGGTGCGCTTCAAGCTGCAAACGGGTTTTGAGAAGATCGACCGGGTCTGGTCTGAGGTGACCAGCGTGCTGGCGGACACCATTCCGGGCGTTCGGGTGGTCAAGGCCTTCGCGCAGGAAGCCCGTGAAGCCGAACGGTTCCGGGAAGCGAACCGCCACAACCTGGTGGTCAATGACCGGCTGAACAAAACCTGGGCCCTGTTCGCGCCCAGCGTGTCGTTTCTGACTGAAGTTGGCTTGCTGGTGGTCTGGGCTTTTGGTGTTTATCTGGTCTCACAGGGCAATATTACGGTGGGGGTGTTGACCGCCTTTGTGGCCTACATCAGCCGGTTCTACGGGCGTCTTGACTCGTTGAGCCGGATTGTTTCGCACACGGAAAAATCTGCCTCAGCGGCCAAGCGGATTTTTGACATTCTGGACCATGTCTCCAGCGTTCCTGACCCGGTCAATCCTGTGCCGATCGGCAAAGTCCAGGGGCGTATTGAGCTTCAAGGCGTAGGCTTTCGCTACGGTAACCGTGAGGTCAACCGTGGCATCAATCTGGATATCAAACCCGGTCAAATGATCGGACTGGTTGGGCACAGTGGATCCGGCAAAAGCACACTGGTGAACTTGATCTGTCGTTTTTATGATGTCTCTGAGGGGTCTATCCGTCTGGATGGGGTGGATATCCGCTCTTTCGGCATCTCGGATTACCGCCAGCACATCGGTTTGGTGTTGCAGGAGCCTTTTTTATTTTTTGGCACCATTGCCGAGAACATTGCCTATGGCAAGCCCAACGCCACCAGACAGGAAATTATTGCGGCTGCACGGGCTGCACACGCCCATGACTTTATTCTGCGGCTGTCTCAGGGATATGACTCCATCGTGGGCGAACGCGGGCAGGGCCTCTCGGGTGGAGAGCGTCAGCGCATTTCAATTGCCAGGGCATTGCTGATCGATCCACGTATTTTGATCCTGGATGAAGCGACGGCTTCGGTCGATTCAGAAACCGAAAAAGAAATCCAGAAAGCCTTGGAAAACCTGGTCAAAGGCCGTACCACCATCGCTATTGCCCACCGGCTATCCACCCTGAACCGGGCAGACCGCTTGGTGGTCCTGGACCGCGGACAGGTGGTAGAAGAGGGTACCCATGATGACCTGATAGCCCGCCAAGGTGCTTACTTCAACCTCTACCAGGCCCAGGCAAGAAATGCCGAGGCCGGCCTTATCACAGGCCCATCATCATGACATCGGACACACCGCATTCAGGCTTTGAGCTCAGCCGCAATGCCTTTGGCAAACTGGTGCTCATCACCGCTGATTTGCGGCAATTTGAGGGCGTTGTCCCCGTTCGGGCATTCCCGGTGCAATCACCCGAAAACGGCATCAGCCTGGTCAATACCGATGGCCACGAAGTGGTATGGATTGATGCGCTGGCCGATGTGCCGCAGCCCCAACAGGGACTGATACGTGAGGCGCTGGCAGCGCGCGAGTTCATGCCCGAGATCGATTCAATTCTCGCGGTGACAAGCTTCTCGACCCCCTGTGCCTGGACCGTAAGGACTGACCGTGGCGAGACTGAATTTATTTTGCGTGGCGATGAAGATATCCGGCGGCTCACGCCCAACACACTGCTCATCACTGACTCGCATGGCATTCAGTTCCTGATCCGCGACCTGGCCCGTTTGAACAAAGACAGCCGTAAAATTCTGGACCGTTTTCTTTAAAGCATCCACTTCATGAGCCTCTTTGATTTTTCTGAAAACGCCATTCATCAGCTCGCGGCCTTGGATGCGGCGCGTGCGCTGGAAGAAGATGTTGGCACAGGTGATTTAACAGCCGGCCTGATAGACCCGCAACGTCAGACCCTCGCGCGCATTGTGGCGCGTGAATCAGCCGTGATTTGCGGCGCTCCCTGGGTTGGGGCTACCCTGATGCAGGTCGCAAAGCTTGCGCGTTTGCAATGGTTTGTGCAGGAAGGGCAGCGTTGCAGGCCCGACCAGGTCGTGCTGGAAATCACCGGTTCTGCGCGTGAATTGCTGACGGCTGAGCGCACCGTGTTGAACTTCCTGCAACTCTTGAGTGCAGTGGCAACGCAAACCAGCGACTACGTCCATGCAGTTCAGTCCGTGCCCGGCAACCGGGCCAAGATTGTGGACACCCGTAAAACCCTGCCGGGCCTGCGTCTGGCACAAAAATACGCTGTCCGCACGGGAGGCGGTACCAACCACCGCATCGGTCTGTATGACGCGATCCTGATCAAGGAAAACCATATCGCGGCTGCGGGTGGAATCACCGCAGTGCTCAAGCGCGCAGAACGGGAGGCCGCGCAAGCCACCTTTGTCGAGATAGAGGTGGAAACTTTGGCCCAGCTTCATGAGGCACTGGACGCCGGGGCCAACATGATCCTGCTGGACAACATGAGCCTGGACATGTTGCGCCAAGCCGTGCTGATCAACGCGGGCCGTGCGGTGCTTGAAGTCTCCGGCGGCGTGAATATGGCCACTGTGCGTGAGATAGCGGCTACCGGCGTTGACCGGATTTCGATTGGTGCATTGACCAAAGACGTGAAAGCCGTTGATTTTTCCATGCGTTTCAAGGACTTGTGATGAATCCCAGCACCCCTGGTGTGATTGAAGTTGAGTATGAGCAACCGGCTTGCGACACCAAGCATGCCTGGGCTCGTATTCCGGTAGAGCCAGCACCCGGGCAGCGGGCGGCTCTCAAAGACAAGGTCCGTCGCTTGCTGAAAGAAAAAAACGCGGTCATGGTGTCGCACTATTATGTGCATCCAGACCTGCAGGACCTGGCCGAGGAAACCGGTGGACTGGTGAGTGACTCTTTGGAAATGGCCCGCTTCGGTCGTGACCATGCTGCCCAGACCCTGGTGGTTTCTGGCGTGCGCTTCATGGGCGAGACCTCCAAGATCCTCTCCCCCGAAAAGCGGGTTCTCATGCCGGACCTGGACGCCACCTGTTCGCTAGACCTCGGTTGTCCGATTGAGGCGTTCAGCGCCTTTTGCGATGCTAATCCCGACCGCACCGTGGTGGTCTATGCCAATACCAGCGCAGCCGTCAAGGCGCGTGCCGACTGGCTGGTCACCTCCAGTTGTGCAGTGGACATCGTGCGCGCGCTCAAAGACCAGGGGCAAAAAATTCTCTGGGCGCCCGACAAGCACCTGGGTGCTTACATTGCGCGCGAAACCGGCGCAGACATGCTGATGTGGAATGGCGCATGCATCGTGCATGACGAATTCAAGGCATTTGAACTGCAAGAACTCAAAAGACAGCATCCGCAGGCCAAGGTTCTGGTTCACCCGGAAAGCCCTCAGGCCGTGGTGGCACTGGCCGATGCAGTCGGTTCCACATCGGGCATTTTGAAAGCTGCAAAAGAGATGGATGCGCCGGAGTTCATTGTCGCCACTGACAACGGCATGATGCACAAGCTGCGCACGCTCAACCCCGGCAAAACCTTCATTGAGGCACCCACTGCGGGAAACAGTGCTACGTGCAAGAGTTGCGCACATTGTCCGTGGATGGCCATGAACGGTCTGGCCGGCGTGGCCCATGTGCTTGAGACAGGCGCCAATGAAATTCAGGTAGACCCCACCCTGGGATTGCGGGCCCGCTTGCCCATTGACCGGATGTTGGCCTTTACCGCCGCGCTTAAAAGCGGTCAGCCCAGCGCAGGCCTGGTGCCCAATATCGGCGCAGCCTGATCGCTCAGGCCAGGCGGGCAAGTCAGCTTCAGATTTCCAGGTTGTCGATCAGCCGCGTCTTGCCCAGGCGCGCGGCACCCAAGACCACCAAGGGTTCCGCTAGGCCCTTTTGTCCACGGGGCGGCTGCAAATCGTGTCGACGCCGAATGCTCAGGTAGTCGGGTTTCCAGCCACGCTCTGTCAGCTTTTGTAGCGACTGCCCTTCTATTTCCTCATAAGTCTGCTCATTTTTTTGTAGTGAAGCCGCCATGGACTTCAGAGCCATGGCCAATTGAACCGCTTCTTGCCGCTGGTCCTCACTCAGGTAGACGTTGCGCGATGAC
>JBILKC010000263.1:0-4148 GCA_044376885.1 Hylemonella sp.
AAAGGGGTGATGGATTTGTCGCCCCGTGCCGGTGTTAAAACCGAAGATGAGTTCGGTGAGCTGGCACGAGACCTGAACCACTTTCTCGACCGTATTGCGGTGGTGGTCGGTGATCTGGACAAGATCCTGAGCGAAGTGGTCACGGTCGGCGCTCGGCTGGGTACGCTTAACCGGCAGCTTGAACAGCAACTGGATGGCATGCGCGATTCAGCGCTGAGTTCAATCGGAAGCGCAGCCCAGCGGGGTCTGGCCACGCAACTCACCGTGGCGCGGGAGTCGGGAGCCTTTGGCGTGCTGTCGCAAACGCTGGACGCGATGGCCTCTACGAGCCCTGCCCAGGCCGCAATTGCCAACCCCTTGCGTGACCAGGTGGAGCGCATGCGCGCCAGCTTTGCCCTGGTGGCACAGGCCATCAACGAGGCAGCGCCACCGGTGGCTGTGACGGCATCGCAATCGGCTGAGTACCAGGCCTTTGCGCAGTCATTGCGCGAAATGGCAGTGCTTGAAGCCACCATGCAATCGGTTGCTGAATCGGGGCAGCAGTTATTGCGCAGGCTGTCCTCTTCCTAGGCTCAGGCTTGCTGCTTTCCAGCCAGCCGTGTGTAATTTGGTTCCCGGCTGACCGGACCGTTTTGAACAGAAGCTATAATTCGAGGCTTTTGCGGCCAAACCTCGTCGGCCACAACTCATACAGACGAGGAATACCGTTGACCCGGCGTGTGGGGCCCGATCTTCCCCCGTGACCTTTGATCAACACATTTTGGACAATATGACGTAATGACAACGATCCGTGTAAAAGAAAATGAGCCGTTTGACGTCGCTCTGCGCCGCTTCAAACGCACCATCGAAAAATTGGGCCTGTTAACTGACCTGCGTGCGCGCGAGTTCTACGAAAAGCCAACTGCCGAGCGCAAGCGCAAGAAGGCCGCTGCGGTCAAGCGCAACTACAAACGCATTCGCAGCATGCAACTGCCCAAGAAAATGTATTGACCAGCTCTTCAGCTGATTCATGAAAAGCTCGCCTTGGGACACTCTGGCGGGCTTTTTTAATTCCTATCCACTTCACCCTGTTCCCCTCCACCAAAAGCGCCCGTCATGACCCTCAAAGACCAGATCACCGAAGACATGAAAACCGCCATGCGCGCCAAAGACAGCGAGCGTCTTGGCACCATCCGTTTGTTATTGGCTGCCTGCAAGCAAAAAGAGGTTGACGAGCGCGTCACACTGGATGATGCAGCGGTGATTGCCATTGTGGACAAGCTGATCAAGCAGCGCAAGGATTCGGTTGCCGCCTATATTCTGGCTGCGCGTCAGGATCTGGCGGACAAGGAAAGCGCCGAGATGACAGTGCTGCAAGCTTACCTGCCGCAGCGTTTGAGTGCGGACGAAGTGGCTACAGCCGTCAAAGCCATCGTGGCCGAGATTGCCACTGAGTCGGGCCGGGCAGTTGCCGCAGGCGACATGGGCAAGGTCATGGGCGTGGTGAAAACGCGGCTGGCGGGCAAGGCCGATATGAGTCTGGTGTCTGCTGCTGTCAAGGAGGCCCTGAAATGAGCTCACTGAACTTTATCGGTGGTGAAAAAGGCGGCGTTGGCAAATCGGTCGCATCGCGGCTGTTGGCCCAGTATTTCGTTGACAAAGGCCAGCCTTTCACAGGTTTCGACACGGATCGCTCACACCGCTCCTTTACCCGCTTCTACAGCGACTTCGCTTCGCCGGTGATCGTGGACAACTACGAAAGTCTGGACCTGATTGCAAGCGAATTTGCAGATACGACTACGGACGGTCGGCATAAAAGTGTGATTGTTGATCTGGCTGCCCAGACCGCAGCACCCCTGGCGCGCTGGATCAAAGACTCCGACTTGCTGAACTTGTTTTCGGATATGGGCGTTAAAGTCAATTTCTGGCACATGACCGACGCCGGCAGGGATTCGGTCGACCTGCTGGACCGGCTGCTCAACACCTATGGCGCTGGCCCCAACTACATCGTGGTCAAGAACCTGGGCCGGGGTACGGATTTTTCCTTGTTGAATGAATCACAAGCACTCAAAAATGCGCTGGCGATGCATGCCAAAGTGATCAGCCTGCCCAGCCTGAATGAGGGCAGCATGGTCAAAATTGACCGCCACAACTCGAGCTTCTGGGCAGCCGTCAATGCCGGCGAAGGTGCACATGTGCTGGGCATGCTGGAGCGGCAGCGCGTCAGGACCTGGCTGAAGAACTGCTACGCCATTTTTGACGACTTGCCCCTGAGCTGAACCGCTCCAGGGCTGCCAGACATCAGACCGCGCTAGCTCCCGGCTACTTTCATGCGGTTAACCAGGATGGAGCCCACCGTCTTGGCACCCTGGTTATAGGCATCTGCGCCAATCGCCTCGATGCCGCCGAGCATGTCTTTCATATTGCCGGCAATGGTGATCTCCTGAACCGGGAAAGCAATACGTCCGTTCTCAACCCAGAAACCACTGGCACCCCGCGAGTAGTCACCTGTGACATAGTTCACGCCCTGCCCCATCAGCTCGGTCACAAACAGGCCGGTGCCCAGCTTTTCCAGCATGGCTTGAAGGTCATCCCCGGCACGTGTCAGTCGCGATGTCATGACCAGGTTATGCGAACCACCGGCATTACCTGTGGTTTTCATGCCCAGCTTGCGCGCCGAGTAGCTGCCTAAAAAGTACCCCTGTACACGTCCGGCCTGCACCACTGAGCGCGCCTGAACTCTCACGCCCTCGTCATCAAACGGCGAACTGCCCTTGCCACGCTTGATGAACGGGTCTTCCAGCATGTCAATGTGCTTGGGCAACACCCGTTTGCCCAAGGAATCGATCAGAAATGAGCTCTTGCGGTACAAGGCACCGCCACTGATGGCCTGAACAAATGCCCCCATCAGGCCGGAGGCCATGGGTGACTCAAACAACACCGGACACTGGGTCGTTGCAATTTTGCGGCTGTGAAGGCGACTGAGCGCGCGCTCTGCAGCATAGCGACCCAGGGCCTGGGGATCAGCGAGATCAGTTGAATGCCGGTGCGAGCTGTACCAGCCATCGCGCTGCATGTCGTCACCCTTGCCGGCGATGGGTGAGACCGACAGCGAATGCCGGGAGCTGGCGTAACCGCCACGAAAACCACGGGTATGTGCGCTGAAAAAGTGCGACTGCTGCGCTGAGACCGACGCACCCTCGCTGTTGCTGATGCGTTTGCTGGTTGTCAGCGCGGCATCTTCGGCCACACGGGCCAGCTCGGCGGCCTGGGTACTGTTGATGTTCCAGGGCTGAAACAAATCAAGATCGCTCGGGCGCTCGGACTCGACTGAAATGTCTGATGCGTCAGGCAAGCTGGCAAATGGGTCTTCAGCGGTGAAGCGCGCAATGTCATAGGCCGCTTGAACCGTTTGTTGTATGGCTTTTTTGGAAAAGTCCGACGTGCTGGCATTGCCCCGGCGCTGACCGATGTAGACCGTCACACCCAGCGATTTGTCGCGGTTGCGCTCGACGTTTTCCAGTTCACCCTTGCGAACAGACACGCTCAGACCGCATCCTTCTGAGGCCTCAGCCCCCGCGTCAGTGGCACCCAGCTTTTTGGCGTGTGCCAGCGCTGTGTCAACCAAGTCTTCAAAATAGGGTCGGCTATAGGTAAAACCACTGTCAGCAGGTGTGCGGTCAGGGCTGGGTTTGGCGTGTGCGGGAGATTTTTTCATAGGGAAGGCTATGATACTTCTCCCGTCGACCACCCACACCATGTCACGTAAACTCAAAAAAGGCTATTTCGTCAAAGGTCAGTTCGTTGCCGAAGGCAGCGAACTGGATCTGGAGCTCAAGCGCGAGCTCAAAGGCACTGACGAACAAAGCCGAACCGACCTCAAGCGCGAAAGCACCGAACTGCAAAAGCTGGGTGAGGGTTTGATGACCCTGCGCGCTGACCTGATCACCCGGCTGGACTTGTCTGAAAAGTTGGTCGATGCAGTAGCCGAGGCCAAGCGCATCACCAACTTTGAGGGCAAGCGCCGCCAGATGCAGTTCATTGGCAAGCTCATGCGCCAGTTGGAGGCCGCCAAACTTGATGAAATCCGCAACGCACTGGATGAGCAGCACACCCCGTCAGCCCGCGAAACCCTGGCCCTGCACCTGGCAGAACAATGGCGTGACCGG
>JBILKC010000264.1:0-4117 GCA_044376885.1 Hylemonella sp.
GCTTGGTGGCAGGCCAAGCCCAGGCCAGCCGGATCAAGGAAGTCGCTGGCATTGAGGGGGTTCGAAGCAACCAGCTGACCGGCTTTGGTCTGATCGTCGGCCTGGACGGCACCGGCGACCAAACCACCCAGGTGCCCTATACCTCACAAGGACTAAGCAACTACTTGCAACAGTTGGGCATTACGCTACCGGCGGCTACCCTGGCAAGGTTGCAACTCAAAAACGTGGCTGCAGTCATCGTGACCGCACAGTTGCCTGCTTTTGCTCGCCCCGGTCAAACGGTGGACGTGACCGTATCTTCCCTGGGTAATGCCCGCTCCCTGCGCGGAGGCACACTAATAGCGACACCGCTCAAGGGCGCGGATGGCGAAATCTACGCACTAGCACAAGGAAATTTGCTGATTGCAGGTGCCGGGGCATCAGCGGGCGGCAGCCGGGTTCAGGTCAACCACCTCAGCGCAGGCCGTATCCCTGGGGGCGCGCAGATTGAACGGGCTGTGGCAACGCCACTGCTGCAGGGCAACAGTATTCGCCTGGGACTTGAAGCCTCTGATTTTCAAACTGCCAGAAAAGTGGCCGAGGCCATCAACCGACGTTTTGGCAATGGTGTGGCTCAGGCCCTTGATGGTCGAACTGTTGATGTACAGGTGCCGACCGACCCCAATGCGCGCATCAGCTTCATTGCCGAAATGGAAGAGCTGCCGCTGACGACATCCGTCCCTGCGGCCAAAGTCATCATCAACTCGCGAACCGGTTCAATCGTATTGAACCAGGCGGTCACACTGGGGCCGTGTGCGATCGCACACGGCAACCTGACGGTCAGCATTTCATCAACGCCAGTCATTAGTCAGCCCGGGCCGTTGTCATCCGGACAAACCGTGGTCACCGAGAGGGCGAATATTGAAATCCGTCAGGAGCCTGGCATATTGATTCAGGTTCCCGCCGCACCTCTGCTTGCAGATGTGGTGCGTGCACTCAATGCGCTGGGCGCAACACCCCAGGACCTGTTGGCCATCCTTCAAGCCATCAAGGCTGCAGGTGCCTTGAACGCAGAGCTGGAGATTATTTAATGAGCATGAATGCGCTCAATTCAGGCGCCAACGGGCTGGCTGCGGACGCACGCACACTCAATGCGCTCAAGCTCCAGGCAGGCCAAAGCACGCCTACGGCGATCCGGGAGACCGCCAAACAGTTTGAGTCGCTCTTCATGCGCGAGATGATCAAAAGCATGCGCGAAGCCACCATGAAATCAGGCCTGCTTGACAGCCCTGGCGGCGATTTGGGTGCGGACCTACTGGACCAACAGTTGGCAGTTCAGATGTCGGGCCAGCCCGGCGGCTTGTCCGACATGATTGCTGCCCAGCTATCCCGGCAAATGGGTGTTCCCAACCCGACTGACAAAGTCAGCGCCAGCCAGCAAAAACCCCAAGCAAGTCCGGTCTCGCCGGCCACCGCCGCCAAAATCAGCCAGACCGGTTTTGTGCAGAGACACACCGAAGTTGCAGAACGGGTTGCGCAAACCAGCGGCATCCCTGCAAGCTTCATGATCGGCCAGGCCGGACACGAGACCGGTTGGGGCAAGCACCAGATCAAGATGAAGGACGGCAGTCCGTCGTTCAACTTGTTTGGCATCAAGGCCGGACCGGGTTGGACTGGCAAGGTGGCAAAAATCACCACCACAGAGTATGTGAATGGTGAAGCCAAGAAGACCGTTGCGAATTTCAGGGCCTATGACTCTTATGAAGACTCCTTTAAAGATTACGCCCGGCTGATCTCCGATACGCCGCGCTACGCCAAGGCACGTGAGCAAACCGGATCGGTTCAGGCCTATGCAATTGGCCTGCAACGGGCCGGCTACGCCACCGATCCCCAATATGCCGACAAACTCAGCCGAGCCATCAACGCTACGCTGCAAGTGCAGCGGGCTCAAGCCTGAACGGGTTGAATCATGGGGATTCTGAACATTGGCTCCCAAGGGTTGCAGGCAAACCAGATTGCCCTGCAAACCACAGGCAACAACATTGCGAATGTCAATACGGAAGGGTACTCGCGGCAGAAAGCTGTCATACAAACAGAAACCGGGATACTTGGCCAGGGGGGGTATATAGGGCGGGGGGTCAGCGTTCAGACCATCCAGAGAACTTACAGTGAGTTCCTGACACGGCAAGCCACGATGGCCACTTCCGTTCAATCTGGCGACGTTGCGCGCGCCAACAGTTTGAAGCAGTTGCAAGGTATCTTCGAAGGCGGCAAGAATGGTTTGGGTGCTGCCATCAGCGACATGCTCAATGCGTTCTCGGATGTCGTCACAGCACCAACCGACCAAACCGCCCGGACCGTTGCGCTGAGCCGGATTGATGAAACCGCATCGCGCATGCGGGCAGCTGCCAGAACCATGCAGGATATCCAGCAAGGAACAGCGCAATCACTAAGCCAAAAAACAGACACCATCAATAGCCTGGCCCAGAGCGTTGCCGACGTGAATCTGGCCATCTCCCGCGCTACCTCCAACGGGCAGCCGCCCAATGACTTGCTGGACCGGCGTGACCAGCTTATTAGAACGCTCAATACGTTTGTACAAACGTCGAATATCGCTGCAGACGATGGCACGGTCAGTGTCTTTATCGGTGGCAGCCAGGCTTTGGTTCTGGGCGTCAATGCCGCCAAGGTCTCCATTGTTGAGGATGATTTCGGTGACGCCCTGAAAAACAAACTTGCAATCTCACGAAACGGCGTGTCCGTGACCCTGGATGAAAACAGTCTGGGTGGCGGCGAAGTCGCCGGGCTGTTGAGGTTTCAGAACACTGACCTCAATGAGGGTCGAAATTTGTTGGGCAGGTTGACCCTGGCCATCTCCACGGCCATGAATGACCAGCACAAACTTGGCTTGGATATCGACGGCAATGTCGGTGGAAATTTATTTTCGGCCAATACATTTACCGCCCTCAACGTTCTTAAACCCGTCGCGCAAACCACCCCCACCAGCACACCGACCTTAGCCGTTGCTGACCCAACCAAGTTAGTTGCCTCAGACTACGAGATGAGTTACACCGCCACCAATACGGTGACCATCACACGACTCTCGGACGGTGAAGTCACCAGTGGACTGACTTTTAACGGCACCACTTCGTTCACGCTGGATGGCCTGACTTTTTCTACGACCTCTATCGGGGTAACAGGCGACCGGTTTTTATTCAAACCGTTCAGTACAGTCGCAAATAACATTAAAAGCGAGTTTTTAAATCCACGTGCGCTGGCCGTGGCCAGTCCGGTGGCTGGCCAAATGGGTGCTAACAATATGGGAAGTCTGCAACAAGTCTCCCTACAGGCGCTGATCAATCCAACGACCAATCTCAACCTGCCAGCGGGTGGAGGTGCCATCAGCCTGACGGGTCCCGTCACCCTGACATTTACGTCTGCAACCCAGTACACGCGAAGTGATCTGGCAGGTACCTTTAACTACATACCGGGCCAAAGTATTACCGGTGCCACGACCCCTCCGGAGTGGTCTTTGCAACTTACAGGTACACCCAAGGTCAATGACACCTTCGTTGTGAAGGCTATGCCTGCTGGCTATGTGGCGACGAATTCAGCCAATGCAACGGCCTTGACGAAACTGCGCGACAAGGCCATGTTTGACGGCGTTGCCTTGACCGATGGCTTTGCGGGACTGATTTCGACCATCGGTATTCGCACGCAAAGCGCCAACTATGCGGCTGAAGTGTCATCCTCAATCGCCACCAACCTGGATAAAGACCGCGCAGGTGTTTCGGGCGTTAACCTGGACGAAGAGGCCGCCAAGCTGCTGCAGTTCCAGCAGAGCTACCAGGCATCCGCCAAGATGATTCAGGTGGCCCAGTCGATTTTTGACGCCTTGATGCAGTCCGTTTCCCGCTAAGCCGACGTTCTGGAGAGTAAGCTCATGACCACACCCTCGTTTTCGCGACTTGGAAGTTCCAACGCCTATGACATCACGCGCAGCAATCTGCTGGCACGACAAACCAATCTGGCCAATTTACAGGACCAAATGACTTCGGGCAAACGCGTTGTGGTGGCCAGCGATGACCCCACCAGCGCAGCCCAGGCCGAGCGGTCGCTGACACGTATTACCCGCATT
>JBILKC010000035.1:0-13543 GCA_044376885.1 Hylemonella sp.
CGGCAAAGCTGATCGGGTAGAGCTTTTGCAAATCCGCTCCCAAAACGGGGGATGACATCACGCCCTCCCTGGCCTTCATCCAGTTGTAATTACCCTTGACCGTGTTGATCTCACCGTTGTGCGCCACATAGCGATAAGGGTGGGCCAGCGGCCACTCGGGAAAGGTGTTGGTGGAAAAACGCTGGTGCACCAAGCCCAGCGCAGACACGCATCGTTCGTCCTGCAGATCCAGGTAATAACTACCCACCTGGTCAGCCAACAACAGGCCCTTGTAGACCACTGTACGGCTGGACATGCTGGGCACGTAATACTCTTTGCCATGCTTGAGCTGCAGGTGGCCGATGGCTTTACTGGCGGTTTTGCGGATGACGTACAGCTTGCGCTCAAGTGCGTCTTGGACAATGACATCGTTGCCCCGTCCGATGAAGACCTGCTTGAGCAACGGTTCTTTTGCGCGAACGGTGGGTGACATCGGCATGTCGCGGTTCACAGGCACGTCGCGCCAGCCCAGCAAAACCTGGCCTTCAGCGCGGATGGCACGTTCCATTTCTTGCTCACAAGCCAGCCGGGAAGCATTTTCTTTGGGCAAAAAGATCATGCCTACGCCGTACTCACCCGGGGGCGGCAGCTCTACGCCCAGCTTGGCCATCTCCGCGCGGTACAACTGATCCGGCAACTGAATCAAAATACCGGCGCCGTCGCCCATGAGCTTGTCTGCCCCAACCGCGCCACGGTGGTCCAGGTTTTCCAGAATCTTGAGAGCGCCCTGCACGATGGCATGCGACTTCTTTCCCTTGATGTGCGCCACAAACCCCACGCCACAAGCGTCGTGCTCGTTGCCGGGGGAATACAAACCGTTGTCCTGGAGATATTTGATCTCGGCTGCCGTCGTCATGGCGCGCTCCTAAAAATTCGAAGGGATAGGGAGCTTATTACAGAGCAACAACAATGCCAAGCAGAATAATTAGGGTCAGATTCCAATTAATTATCCAAATTAAAAAAACCGTTTTATTAGGGACGTATCAAAATTGATAGCAATATAATGTTTCCACAGAGGGCGAATGCTATTTTTTATCTGAGTTACGTGCCGGGGTTAACGCCAAAGTTGGCCTCCCTGCCCGGCCCTTGGTCGCGCGGCGACTGGTTTTTTTTTGCAAACCCTCTAAAAAGTCCGGTTCGCCGAGAGCCCAGCCGCGCAGAGCCGACTCCGTCAAGGCCGCCTGTTGGGTGACGTTTACCCCTGCGCGCACCAATTCGGAATATGCGGCCTCGCGGGCAAAAGGTGTATTGCCAAGCTCCCAATACAGGGCGTGCGAGGTGACCAGCCTGTCCGCGCGCAAACCAGTATGGTGGGCATAGCTGGACCAAGGATAGTCTTGGGGGTGTGTCACCATGCCAGCCCGAACCGGGTTGAGGTCAATGTAGGCCATGCAAGCCAACAGATAGCGGTCGGTCTGGATCAGGGTGGACTTGTAACGCCCCTCCCACAGGGTACCGCTTCGCGCTTGCGCTGAATTAAAAAAACGGACATAACGCCGCCCCAGGGCTTGCATCATTTTGGGCAAACTATCGATGCCTGCTGGTGTGGCCAAGAGATGGAAGTGATTGCCCATAAGCACATAGGCATGAATCGCGACTTCAAAACGCAGCGCGTTGTCGTACAACAACTCCAGCATAAACTCGCGATCAGCCACACTGGCAAAGATAGGCTGGTGGTTATTGCCCCGCTGGATCACATGGTGCGGGTAGCCTGGGACAGTAAGACGGGGCAAGCGGGCCATGGTTTTCAGAGCCGAGCGGCCAAGTGCAGTTCGTGACCAAGGAACGAACGGCTATCTGAACTGTTCTAGCAAAATAGCTGTTACTTCACCACCACAGGTGCTTTGCTTACCCGGACTTTACCCCCCGAAGAGACAATAATGATCCTGTCGCCCGGCTCCAACACTTCGCCACCCTTGGCTTGAACAATGGCCCGACGGTCGCCATTTTTGAGCTGTACCAGAATTTCAAACGCATCCTCACGGGTGCTTACTTTTTCGATGGCATTACCGGCGGCCGCGCCGGCCACAGCCGCCAGCACACCGGCAATCTGGTTGGTGCTCTGATTGCCCCCGGAGCCATAACCTGCCAGACCTCCCACCACACCGCCCACGGTGCCACCAATGCCACTTTGAGAGCCGGCGACCGTTACAGTGCGGACGGACAGCACCGTGCCGTCTTCCACGGTAGACATGCGCTGCGCATCTGCGCGGCTGATCACATCCGGACTGCTGGTCGAACACGCAGCAAGTAACAACACCAGACTCAACGCAAACACATTCTTCATGATTCAACCTTAAAAAAACAGGGTTTGGACGGGACTCCCTAGATCGGGACCATTATCTAACGCGCTACTTGTGCAGGAGTTGACGACCCTCAATGACTAGCTTAAGTGAGTGACTTGGCCTACAACTCAACTGAACTAACGTCTCATCATTCGGGTTATGAGTTTAAGCCGGCTCCAGGTGGTTGAATCTGGTGTTGATCAGTTCTGTCAACCCAAGTTCCGCCAAAAGGGCGAGTAAACGCTCTGCAGCGGACTTCCTGGGTTTGCCTGTGGCCCGCGCGATGATCAATTCGTTCTTCAAACTGTGCTCCCAGCCGACAAGCTCGGTCACAGTGACTTGGTAGCCCATGGCTTCCAGATAGAGGCAACGCAGCACATTGGTAATCTGGCTACCCATTTCACGGGTATGCAAGGGGTGGCGCCACAGCTCGGCCAGGGGTGTTCGAGACAAAGACAAGACCTTGTGCTGGTTCAGGCTGCGGGCGACTTCTGCTTGGCAGCAAGGCACCAGAACCATGTAGCGTGCCTGCTTGTGTAGTCCGAAAGCAATGGCGTCATCGGTAGCAGTGTCGCAAGCGTGCAGGGCGGTAACCACGTCGATGCGTTGCGGCAATTCGGCACTGTGGGCAGACTCAGCCGCGCTGATATTAAGAAATGTCATGCGCTCAAACCCCAGGCGCCAGGCTAAATCACGCGACTTTTGGACCAATTCGGCGCGGGTTTCTATGCCGTAGGCGTAGCCTGGATGATTTTTAAAAAAGAGGTCGTAAATAATGAACCCCAAATACGACTTGCCGGCACCATGATCGGCCAAGGTAAGGCCTTTTGCCCCAGAAACTGGTGCAGAAGTTGGGTTCGCAGCCAGCTCCAGCAGCAGCTTTTCAATGAACTGATACAGATGGTAAACCTGCTTGAGTTTGCGCCGCGAGTCCTGATTGAGCTGCCCGTCCCGCGTGAGAATGTGCAGCTCCTTGAGTAATTCGATGGACTGACCCTCACGGACTTCATGCGCCGCCCTGGTTTGAGAATGAGCCTGGGATTTCGAAGGCGACGTGGACGAACGCTTGGTCATATTGGCTTGGCCTCAGATGACTTGCTATTGAGAGCAGCCCACCCCCCAGGCCCCAGAGCCCGGAGCGTCTGGATGTTTTTCTCATAGATCGTACCGGCCTGGGGGAAACTTGCAACCGCCTTGTCGATGCTGTCTTCGCGCAACAGGTGAAGCATGGGATAAGGCGATCGGTTGGTGAAATTACTGATGTCTTCCTCAGGCAGGCCGGCAAACTGGTAACAGGGATGAAAACTCGCCAACTGGATCACGCCCTGGAGCCGTTGACGCTTGAGCAAGCGGTTTGCCTGGTGCAGGAAATCATTGAAATCCAGAAACTCTTCAAGCACCCCAGGCGCTATTAAAAGTGTAGTGTCACGATCTTTTGGATCAAAGGCCAGCAAGGCTTTTATCTCTGCATCGAGCGCATCAAGCAGCTCAGAAGCACTCAAAGCGTGACAGACAGCATAATGAATTTGTCCTTTGGCATGCACCGCTTTTGCAAACGGGCATAGATTTAGTCCAATGACCACACGCTCAAGCCAGGCCCGGGTGGCGTCAATGTAAACATCGGTCACTTGGGTGTCTCAGGCTGGGGCATGCGTGACATTTTATCGATGCGCTGTTTCTTGTTGAGCCTCGCTAGCATCAGAGACAGGACAATGCCCTGAGCACAGCTAGCACCAGTAATCGCCCAGGTCCATTGCCAGCCGCCTACCCGACCCGCCACCCAGGCCACCAGCGGCGGGCCACAGAACTGCCCCAGGGCAGACCACTGTTGCATCCAGCCCACTGTGGTCGAGACAGTGCCTTCATCAGGAGCTGCTTTGACTGCCAGGGTAAACAGCGTGCCTGGAATCACGCCACCCACCATGGAAAAAATCATCAGACATGCCAACCGAACACCGGCCGGCATGCCCTGCCCTTGTGCTGACAAAGGCCAGGTGGCATAGGCGCCAAGGACACAGATGCCCATCACGCAAAATCCCAGGATCAAGAGCCGATGCGGTAGAACCCCGCCCTGAAGAATTTTTCCCGAGGCCATATTGCCCAACATATTGACACCCGCCACACCGGCGGTAAGCCAAGCCGTCACGCCCGCAGACCAACCCGTCTGGCTGTAGATGGTGGGCAAAAAACCAATCACCGCCAACCATTGACTGGAATACATGGCAAAGCACAGGGCCACCAGCCACGGACCGGGGGTGCTCAGCGTGCTGTACAGGCGCGCTGTCCATGCGCTTTGCGGTTGTTGCGCGTTCAAAGAAGCCGGGCTGGTCATGTCAGCAGGAATGCCCCGCCACGCCCAAGCGGCCATAGCCAAGGTCAGCAAGCCCATCAGCCCCCACCAGCCCTGCCAACCGAGCAGGTCAATCACTACAGGCCCCGTCAGCAGCGACAGGGCTGTACCCAAGGGCATATAAGTACCCCATAGCCCCAACATCACGCTCAAGCGGCGGGCTTGAACCCACTTGCGAATCAGCCCGGGTGCAGGCATGGTGACCAGTAAGAAGCCAAAGCCCTCAACCGCACGCAGCACCAGCAGAGCAGGCACGCTGTGCATCCAGGCCCCCGCGACGGAGGCAGCTGAAAGTACCAACAAACCGGTGATCAAGCTTCGCTTGAGTCCCCAGCCATCGGCAGCAAGACCAACCGCCAACCCGAGTGTCATGCCCGCGAGCTGTACCAGTGAGAGTAAAAAACCGGCCTGTACGAGCGAAATGTCCAGGGTCTCACGCAATACCGGTAAAGCCGGGGGCAACTTTCCGATGTGCAGAGCCGCACAAACACCAGCCAGAATGACCAGTGATGCAGGGCTGATACGCGCTGACCCCGTCGCGGCAATGACTTTCATACCAATAGACGCAGACCCGTCAAGCGCTCGTGCTCGCTGGCGGCAAAACGGTCAGTCATCCCGGCAATAAAATCGGCCACCACGCGCATTGCTGCCTGCGCAGCATCAGTACAGGTAGTTTCAGCCGTAGATGCTGCAAGCGCCACTCGCGCCGAGAAGCCTGGCTTCATTTCAGCGGGCCGTTGACTGTAAATTTCAAAAAGATCACGAATCACCTGCTTCGCGTTCAAGGTTGTTTTCAGAACCTGCGGATGGCGGTAAAGGTTGCGCATTAAAAACGACTTGAGCAATGTGGACTGCTGCTGCATCTCAGCGCCAAATTGCATCATGGGGCCGGCCAGACGTGCCTGATCGGGGCTGGCGGGAGAGCATGTTTCAAGCGCTGCACGGCTGCTGGCAATAACGTCATACACCTGGGCACTGAGCATTCTGCGGATAGACTCATACAGCAGCCGACGGCCCTGCGACGGCTCACCAAGCGCCGGGTGATCTTTCAGGGTTTGAGTGCGAAACTCGTCAAACAGTGCAATGTCTTCAAGCTGCTCCAGTGTTAGCAAGCCGGAGCGCACACCATCGTCAATATCATGCGCGTTGTAGGCAATTTCATCGGCCAGGTTGCACAGCTGCGCTTCCAGGCTGGGTTGGGTGTTCATCAAAAAACGCTGACCCACACCACCGGGCTCTTCGCGTTCGAGCTTTTGCGCATTGTTGCGCGAGCAATGCTTGAGAATGCCCTCGCGCGTCTCGAAAGTCAGATTCAAGCCATCAAATTGGGGATAGCGCTCTTCCAGCTGATCAACCACGCGCAGGCTCTGCAAGTTGTGCTCAAAACCACCGTGGGCCGCCATGCAGTCATTCAGGGCGTCTTGCCCGGCATGGCCAAAGGGCGTGTGCCCAAGATCGTGTGCCAAGGCAATGGCCTCTACCAAATCCTCGTTGAGGCCCAGAGACCTTGCGATGGATCGGCCAAGTTGGGCCACCTCTAGAGAGTGGGTCAGCCGGGTCCGGAAAAGGTCGCCTTCATGGTTGAGAAACACCTGGGTTTTATAAACCAGCCGGCGAAAAGCTGTGCAGTGAATGATGCGGTCACGGTCACGCTGAAACTCGGTTCGCGTGGGTGCAGGAGTTTCTGGGTACTTTCTTCCTTTGCCACAGGCCGGATCACTGGCGTAGGCTGCAAGCATCGATCACCTCCCGGACCAAATCAAGGGGCGCAGCGCGAACCAAGGCTTTGGCTTCGCCGTCGATCAGGACAAATTTGATTTCGCCGTCCTGGGTCTTCTTGTCAACTTGCATCAACTGCAGATAGCGACCCGCATTGTCCTGACAGGACAACACCGGCGCGTTGATGGGCAGCCCGGCTTTTGCAATCAAAGCCACAAGGCGCTGCTGCAAACCGGCATCCATGAGCCCGAGGCGGCATGACAGGCTTGCGGCCATAACCATACCGCAACCCACAGCCTCACCATGCAGCCACTGCCCGTAGCCCAGACCGGCCTCGATGGCATGGCCAAAAGTGTGGCCGAAATTGAGAATGGCTCGCAGCCCCGACTCCCGCTCATCCTGAGCAACCACCCAGGCCTTGATTTCGCAGCTGCGTTGGACAGCGTGCGCCAGGGCCGAAGGATCGCGGGCCAGCAAGGCCTCGATGTTGCGCTCAATCCATTCAAAGAAAATCATGTCCCTGATAGGTCCGTATTTGATGACCTCGGCCAGTCCCGCGCTGAATTCCCGGCTAGGAAGTGTGCCCAGCGAAGCCAGATCACACACCACGCGAACGGGCTGGTAGAAGGCACCAATCATGTTTTTGCCCAGCGGATGATTGATGGCCGTTTTGCCACCCACCGATGAATCCACCTGGGCAAGTAATGTGGTGGGCACCTGAACAAAAGGAACACCGCGCATATAGCTGGCAGCGGCAAAGCCCGTCATGTCGCCCACCACGCCACCACCGAGTGCGAACAAGACGGTTTTGCGGTCAGCGGCGTGCTCAAGCAAGGCATCAAAAATAAGCTGCAGGGTGTGCCAGGTTTTGAACTCCTCACCATCAGGCAATACCACCAGATGCACATTTGGATAATGCGCCTGCAGGATCGTCTTGAGCTGTTGAGCATACAAAGGCGACACAACCGTGTTGCTGACGATAAAGGCTTGCGCTGCACGTGGCAAACCAGCAAACGCAGCAGACAGGCCAATCAGCCCGGTGCCGATAAGAATAGGGTAACTGCGCTCTTCCAGGCTGATCTGAACCTGTTTTATCCCTTCCAAAGCAGGCCCTGCGGTTGAAAATTGTGTATCGGTGTTCGAATTCATAGTCGGCAAGTTTAGGGCTAGGGCGAAATAATCCCGGTCAACTCGAGCTGCATCACAATTTTGTTGACCAGCATGGCCACCGTGGGGCGTCCGGTTTCTATCGTAAAGTGTGCAAGCTCGCCATACAGCGGATCTCGCTGCTCAAACAATTCCCGCAGGCGCGCCATTGGGTTGGCAACCTGCAAAAGGGGCCGGTTCAGATCATGTCGAAGCCTGCGAAACAGGTCCTCCGGAGAAGACTTAAGGTAAACAACGTGGCTGCGGCTGCGCAAATGATCGCGGTTGCTCGTCCTCAACACGGCTCCACCACCCGTTGACAACACTCCATGGTGATGGCGGGTAATGTCATCAATCACCGACTCTTCAAGGTCGCGAAAGCGTTCTTCGCCTTCAATCTCAAAAAACTGCCGGATGGAAGTACCGATCTTCGACTCGATCTCGTGATCCGAATCTATAAAAGGCAGCTTGAGCCGTTTTGAGAGGTTGCGCCCTACCGTGGATTTTCCGGAACCAGGAAGTCCGATCAGACTGACTATCAATTTAGCGTACCACTGAGCCTTCCGAAATCGTTTTCGGCGTAATGAAAACCAATAACTCGGATTTGTTAGACACCATTGCATTTCTTCTGAAGAGGGCACCAATGCCCGGCAAGTCACCAAAAAACGGGACTTTGGTGTTGGAACTGTTCTCAGTCATTTCGAAAATACCACCGATCACAACGGTCCCGCCATTTTCAACCAGAACCTGAGTCTTGATGTGCTTGGTGTTGATCGCAAAACCTGCGGTTGTAGCCTGACCCACCGTGTCTTTGTTAATGTCCAAATCGAGAATTATCCCACCCTCGGGTGTGATCTGAGGCGTAACCTCAAGAGATAAGTTGGCCTTGCGGAATGCAATTGATGTTGCGCCACTGGCTGATGCCACCTGATACGGCAACTCGGTTCCCTGTTCGATCAAGGCCTTGACTTGATTGGCCGTGACCACGCGGGGGCTTGAAACCACCTTGCCCTTGCCATCAGCTTCAAGCGCGGAGATCTCAAGGTTGAGAAAACGTCCGGTATTTTCACCAAAAATCGAAACGGCAAATGTGGCTGGATTGAGACCGCCCTGACCAACAGCCGGCAAATTCAGGAATGAATTTGAGGTGGTGGCATTTGAACCGTCCACATAGCTTGGACCGAATTGAACGCCAACACCCCCGGATGGCGCCACAATATTGCCACTGCCCCCGCCCAATCGCACGCCCAGCGATTTACCAAAGGTGTCCGACGCCTCCACGATTCGCGCCTCGATCAGCACTTGGCGAACTGGTATATCGATTTTGGCAATCAGTTGCTGAACAGCCTCCAAACGACTGGAGACATCGGTCACAAACACCTGGTTGGTGCGTATCTCGGCAATTGCACTGCCACGGGCACTCAATATCCTGGCTGATGTCGCAGCCGCAGCACTCAGGCCAGGGATCGGCGTTGTGTTTACTCCAGCAAGTTGACGGGCCACATCTACTGCTTTGGCATAGTTCAACTGAAACGACTGCGTGCGGACATTCTCCAAACTCTCCAAAGCAACACTGGACTCACGCTCGAGCTTTTCGCGGGCAATAATTTCATCTCGGGGCGCGATCCAGATGACGTTGCCACTTCTTCGCATGCCCAGGCCCTTGGCTTGCAAAATGATGTCAAGCGCCTGATCCCATGGCACTTCTTGCAAGCGAAGCGTCACAGCGCCGGAAACCGAGTCTGAAGTAACAACATTGAAGTTAGTGAAATCGGCTATCACCTGCAGCAGGGATCGCACTTCAATGTTCTGAAAGTTCAAGGACAGCTTCTGCCCATTGAAGCCGACACCTTGCGTCAATTTGCCAGCATCGACTTTTTGAGGTGTTACCTCCACCACAAACTGACTGTCACTTTGGTAAGCACTGTGCTCCCAATTCCCTTTAGGTTCAATCACCATACGAACCCGATCACCCGATTCAAACGTAGTGATTGTTTGCACCGGGGTACCGAAGTCAGTCACATCCAGCCGACGTTTGAGGCCCTCAGGAAGCGAAGATTTCATAAACTCCACCACCAGCGTCTGACCCCGCTGACGGATATCAACCCCCACCTGGTTATTGGCCAGGGATACCACCACCCGACCTGTGCCGTTGGCACCCCGACGGAAATCGAGATCTTTCAAAGGCCATGTGTCCCTGTTGCGATTTTCTGAAAATGTCGACACGCCCGAGGTCTCTGCTACCAAACCCACGGCTGGCTCAAGAAATACCAGCAGCGACTTGTCTAGCAACTGGGTTTTGTAGCTGGTGGCCTGTTTCAGGTTGAGCACCACGCGGGTCCGATCTCCCGCATGCACGACATTAACCGTGCGCAAGTTGCCCTGGTTGATTTCCACGCTTGGGCGGCTCAATGTGCTGCTGACGCCGGTGAAATCAAGCACTATCCTGGCAGGGGAATGAATTGAAAAGCCGGCTGGCAAGCTTGTCAGCGCCTGGGACAGATCTATCTTAATAACTTCCGCGCCGCCTTGGACTGACACGGTCACATTTTCAATGGCAACTTGCGCATGAACCTTCAGGAGGAATAAAGTGAAACACGTGGCAACTCCAAAAGACCGACCCAGACGCATCAGGTTGTACAAACTTAATTTGCTCATTGCGACCTCCCTTGCAAGTGCAGTGTTGCAGGACGCTCGATCCATACGCCCGCAGCATCCTGCACAAGTTCACGTAAGGTGACATTTGTTTCGGAAATTTTTACCACCCTGCCATAGTTCTGACCCAAATAGTTACCGATGCGTACCTGGTACAAAAATGTTTCGACCTTGATGAGCGCAGCCGTTTGACCATTTCTGGTCAAACTGCCTACCATGGACATCTCATCAAGAGGCAAAGCTTCGAGGGCCTCTTTGCGGCGAGTCAGCTCGGGCGTCATCAGGGCGCCGTTTGCAGTTACCTGGGCAGACTCACGCTTGAAGACCAATGTCAGCTTCTCCTTGCTGAAAGGATCCATTGAGCCCTCAAGGGCGTAGGCTTCAGGCTTGAACTGCTTGGGCTCACTGATGAGCGTCATTCGGGGCCGCACCTGGTTTTTTTGCTCCTGCATCCATTGCCCGAGCTCATCCTTGCCCGATGCGTCACACCCCGAGACAAACATGACTGGAATGGTGGCCAACAGCAACAGGAATGTTGCGAGAAGCTTCATTTATTCGCTCCTTTGGCCGCTTTACGCTGAGCCAGCACTTCCTCGGCATCCAGATAGCGAAATGTCTTGGCGGTTGCGTCCATGGTCAGCGAACCTGTATCGCGACCGGGAATGATGAGCAAATTATTCAGCGTCACGATGCGTGACAGGTTGGCAATGTCAGCCGCAAAAGCGCCTAGGTCGTGATAACGGCCTGTAACTTTGACTGCAATCGGCAATTCGGCATAGTACTCGCGAACAATCACATGGCCGGGTCGGAAAAAATCAAATTGCAGGCTGCGGCCAAGACCAGCTTGGTTAATGTCAGACAGCAAGGCATCCATTTCGGCCTTGCTGGGCAGTTGCTTCTCCAATTGGGTGACGTACAACAATACTTGCTCACGCTGCTGTGCCAGGACCTCAAGATCGGCTGCCTTGACAAGTTTGGTCTTGTATTCCTGACGAAGCTGGGCTTCTTTGACACGCTCAGCCGTCAGTTCAAGGTCTGAGTTGGCTAGCCACACAAACCACATAATGAAAGCGACAATCAGGACCACGGCGAGAAATAAAGCATTCTGGGGGAGGGAAGGCCATGTCCAAGGACGGTTCGGGTCCAGGTTGAGAAACTGGCCAAGGGTCTTGTGCTTCAAGGCCGCAAAGTCAACAGCAGATGAGATGCGGGTAGCCATGGTCAGGGTTTATCGGGGGACGGTGCAGATGCAACAGGCGCCGGAACAGGCTTTAGCATCTCACTGGAACGCACCAAGTGCACACGGAGTGTGAAGTTTGCAACGCGGCGAATATCGCCGGGGCTTAGCGTGATACTGCCGGCAATGATTTCGATCAGCTCCGGCCTGCCAAACCAGCGCGTATTCTTAGACAAGTTACGCAGTAATTCAGACACCCGCTCATTAGACTGCGCCTGGCCTTGCAAGACGACCGACTGGCTTTCCTGGCGCATATTGCTTACAAAAACTCCGTCGGGGAGTTGACGAGACAATTCAGTCAGCAGATGAACCGGAAGATTTCTGTCAGCCTGCAGATCTTCAACCGCCTGCTGCCTTGCTCGCAACGCTGAAATTTCAGACTCTAGTGCGGCAATGTTCTTGATCTTGTCATCAAGCCGTCTGTTCTCGTCCTGTAAAAGCTGGTTTTGTTCTCGTTGGAAAGAGATTTGACTGCTGATCCAGAAAAAAATAAGGACTGAAATGACACCGCCCAGAAGCACAGACAAGGCGAACGAGGCGGTGAACATGTCGCGGCGTTTTTTTATAGCAAGCGCACGGTGAGGCAATAGATTGATCAGAATCACTGCAGGAATCTCCGCAATGCCAAGCCGCAGGACGTCAGATAGGCAGGTTGTTCATGCGCCATTTTTTTCAAGCGAGCGCTGTCACCCATTTGCATGGCTTCAAATGGGTTCGCGATAATGCATGCCAATGTGGTTTGCCGGGTCACTGCATCGGCCAACCCGTGAAGTGCGGCTGATCCGCCTGCCAAAATCACGTAATCAACCTTGTTGTAGGGCGTGCTCATAAAGAAAAATTCCAGCGCCCGTGTCAACTCCTGAACCACCCTTTCGACAAAGGGCCTCAAAATAACAGCACCATAGTCGGTTGGCAATTCGCCGCTGCGTTTTTTGCTTTCAGCCTCTTCAAGAGAAAATCCGTACTGACGCACGATCAATTCGGTCAACTGTTCACCCCCGAAGGCCTGATCACGGTCGTACAACATCTCATCATTGCGAATCACCTGCATGCTGGTGGAGATTGCGCCCAATTTGAACAGCGCAACAATCGCATCCTGCCCTTGGTTTGGCATAGACTGGATCATCCGGCCGCAGGCCAGGCGGCTGGCGTAGGACTCAACATCAAGGATTCTGGGTTTGAGGCCTGCGGCTTCAGCCAACCCTTGAATATCCTGAACCCGCTCACGACGTGACGCGGCAATCAGCACGTCAATGTCGTCGGCTGATGCCGCATTGAGACCCATCACACAAAAATCTAAACAGACCTCATCAAGCGGAAAAGGAATGTACCGATTGGCCTCTTCCTCAACTTGAACTTCGAGCTCCTGATCAGTCATCCCGCCAGGAAGCGTGATTCTTTTGGTGATGACGGCAGAGGGTGGCAATGCCATGGCCACATTTTTTGTCCGAGTCCCACTTTTCTTGACCACACGGCGAATCGCCTGGGCCACATCATCAAAGTTGTTGATGATGCCATCCGTCAACCAGCCTTTCGTCAGGGGCTCGATGGCACAACGCTCAAGAACGAACCGACCCCGTTTGTCCCGGCCCAACTCGACCAATTTCACACTGGATGCGCTGACATCCAGACCCAGCATGGGCTCAGGTTGACGTCTGAGCAAAGACCCCATAGAGATCAAGATCACTCCCCCCTGGACTGCCAGCTAAGCGCTGGATTAATTATTAGTCTCGCTTGAATATTATCTAAGACCCTTTTCGCGCGCAAGGTATTTGCCGTTTTTTTGAACGCTTACCCGCAGGTCAAAAGCCTTCTTGTTGATACCTGCAGTCGACTTGAATGAGAATCGACTTGCAACTCGCTCTATCGGATACAGAAGTCTGTAACGATCTCACCAGGTTCCAGGTTGCTTTTTCATCATAATGGAGCGAGACAACCGCCAATTCCATGACCGACAAAAAGAAACCAACAGAAACCCGTTCAGACTCATTCCTTTCAGTGCTCGTGCGTGCAGGTTTGTGGACCGGTGCTACGTTGCTGGCCCTGGGTTTGTGTCTGGCCATGGCCATTGCAATTGCCTTGGCTGTGGCTTTCCCGAATCTTCCTGATATT
>JBILKC010000265.1:0-4085 GCA_044376885.1 Hylemonella sp.
GTTTCTTCCGTGTTGGCCAACCTTGAGGCATTTGCCGAGGCTGCCACGGGTGGTACGCCTTATCCAGTGCCGCAGTCGCAGATGATTGCCAATATCTCTGCGCTCGAAGCGGTGTTCAAGTCAGCGGCGAGCGGCCAGATCGTCAAGGTCCAGGGTCAGTAACAGACAATTGCAGCCTCAACCCATTCAAATCTGAAAATTTTATCGACTATAATTATTTTTGACAAAATTTATCGATTTATTTTCTGATTTTATTTCATCAGGAGACACCATGTTGTATCGAAAAATTGCATCAGCTTGCCTGACCACAGCCACCGTCGCTCTGGCCTTCTTCACAGGGGTGGCGCAGGCCGCCTTCCCAGACAAACCCATCCGGATCGTTGTGGCCTTTGCGCCGGGAAGCTCCACAGACATCGTGGCGCGCACGATAGGCAACAGTTTGTCAATCGCCCTCGGCCAGACTGTAGTGGTAGAAAACCGACCGGGTGCCGGAGGCAATATTGCCACCGTGGCCGTTGCCAAAGCACCGGCAGATGGTTACACATTGCTGATGCACAGCGTGGCCTACTCGGTCAATCCTTCTCTCTTTAGTAAGGCCGGGTACGACCCCAACAAAGACTTGGCTGCCGTGGCCATGGCCGGTGTCTCGCCGAACATTTTGTATGTGCATCCAGACGTCAAAGCCAACAACCTCAAAGAGTTGGTGGCCTTGGCCAAGAAAGAAAAGATGAGCTACGCCTCCAGCGGCAACGGCACCACGACCCACCTGGGTGCTGAGCTGCTGTTCCGTAACCTGCTACAGATCGATGTCCAGCATGTGCCTTTCCAGCCAGCGGCGGCTGCCAATGCGGTTGTTAGCGGACAGGTTCCGATAGGTTCGACCTCCATGCCGCCGGTGGTGCAACTGGCCAAGGCCGGAAAAGTACGCGCCATTGCGGTGACCAGCCGCAAGCGCAGCGCAGCCATGCCTGACGTGCCCACGGTGGAAGAGCTGGGCTACAAGGGTTTTGAGGCCAATACCTGGTTTGCGCTGTTTGCCCCCGCGGGAACACCTGCGGATGTGCTGGACAAACTCAACTCCGAAATCAACAAGGTTCTGTTGTACAAAACCTTGAACGAAGGTTTTGGTGCCTTGTCACTAGAAGTCACGCGCATGGACAGGCCCGAGCTGAGCGCCTACATTGCCAGCGAAGTCACCAAGTGGGGCAAGGTGGTTCAGCAGACCGGCGCCAAAGTGGACTAAATCCGCAGGGGTGGCTCTCACCCGGAGTGGTCATTGCCAATAGCTATTTTATTTTTCAGTCCGAAAAACAGCCTTATGAAAATCATCAGTTACCAAGTTAAAAAATCACCCCAAGGCGTAGTACCCGTACATCACTACGGTGTCTTGACCGACACCGGCGTGGTTGACATGACGCAGTGTCTGCCCCACGCACCGGCCCTCATCAATGATTTTTTTGCCATGGCATCAGCTGACCAGGGAATGCTTGCTGACATTCAGGTGCGCGCGGCTGGTCTGCAAGCCACACCGTTAAAAGACGTTACGTTGTTACCCTGCGTTCCCAATCCGCGCAAAATCATTTGTCTGGGCCTGAACTACCATGACCATGCAGCCGAAGGCGGCAACAAGGTAGCCGACTACCCGGCTTTTTTCTTGCGCACGGCGGCTTCCCTGGTGGCGCATGACGCCCCCATAGAGTTGTCCACAATTTCGACGGCACTGGACTTTGAAGCCGAACTGGCCGTGGTCATCGGCACAGCCACGCGCCACATGAACGAAGCGCAGGCGCTCGACTCGGTATTTGCCTATGCCTGCTTCAACGACGGCAGCTACCGCGATTACCAGAAGTTCACCACGCAATGGACCATCGGAAAGAACTTCGATGCAACCGGTGGCTTCGGACCATTTCTCGTCACAGCCGATGCATTGCCGGCAGGTTGCAAGGGTTTGCATATTGAGTCACGTCTGAACGGCAAGGTCATGCAAAGTGCCAACACCGACGACATGATTTTTCCAGTTGCTCTAACCGTCTCCCTGTTGTCACAGTGCATGACCCTTGAGCCTGGTGATGTGGTGGTGATGGGTACCCCCGCTGGGGTTGGTTATGCGCGTAAGCCACCGGTGTGGATGAAGCAGGGCGATGTCATTGAAATTGAAGTCGAAGGCATCGGCACCCTGAGCAACCCGGTTGGCCAGCCGGTGGTCGCAGTCTGAGCACCTTGTGGTTGCGGCCTCAGCCTTTTTTCAGGGGTTTGGCCATGGCGGTGATGGACGCTGAGGTTTTTCGGTAATGGTCAGCCAGAATGTTCGCCGCATCATCTGCCCGGCTCTCAATGGCTGCGGTGAACAGGGCCGTATGTTCGGCATGCACATTGCGGCTGGTGAAGTTCTTGCTCGCCGCCACCTGTCGGTAACGGTAGGCTTCGTTGGTCAGCAAGGCACAAAAATCACGCAACCAGCGCGAGGGGCAGTTGGCCAGCAGCTGGGTGTGAAATTCCCGGTGCAGGTTTTCCCAGTCCGGGTTCGGTACGTAATGGTCGCTGGCCAGCGAGCGCGGTGTTCGCGACAGCTTGTGAACCAGCAGCACCAGCGCGTCTTCCCATGCGGGGCTCCGGTTGTCAATCGACTGGCGCAGACAAAGCGTTTCAACCTCACACCGGGTCTGGTTCAGGATCGCCAGCTCATCCCACGGCAAGGGTGCCACGCTGAAGCCGCGTTGATCCGTGCGTACCACCAGGCTTTCGGCCGAAAGCCGGTTCAGGGCCTCGCGAACCGGGCTGGCACCCACGTTGTAGCGCAGGCCCACGGCGTCGACCTTGAGCTTTTCCTCGGGCTTGAAGGCCCCGTGCAGGATGTCGCTGCGCAAGGCGTCATAGACGGCGCTGGCACGGGTGGTGCCCGAGGCGTTTGCGGATTGGGCGGGGATGGCTGGTTTTCTGGGCATAAATTTCACGGACAAGTTTAAAGGATCAGATATGAAAAACATCACACTTCAAAACGTCACGGGTGCAGTGCGCCAGAGTTTCGAGAAAATCGACGACCAGCGCCTGCGATATCTGGTTGACGAGTTGGTCAAGCACCTGCATAGCTTTGCCACAACCACGCAGTTGACGCATGAGGAATGGCGCGCCGGTTTGGCTTTTATGCACCGCGCATCCGAGATCACCAGTGAGTCGCGCAGCGAGTTCACGCTGATGTCGGATGTGCTGGGTCTGTCGTCTCTGGTGGATTTGCTGGCTTCCAAGCCGGGTGCCACCGAAGGCAGTGTGCTTGGCCCCTTCCACACCCGGGGCTCACCCTGGGTGAAAAGCGGCGCAGACCTCAAGCGCGACAATGCGGGCGTGCCCGTGGTGTTGCGTGGCAGGGTGACTGACATTGAGGGTCAGCCGATTGCCAACGCCAGCGTGGATTTCTGGCAAAACGCCGACAACGGCCTGTATTGGCAACTTGACGATACCCAGCCCCAAGACAACCTGCGCTGCCAGATGCAAGTTCTGCCTGATGGTTCGTTTGAGTTGCTCACCATTCGCCCGCAGCCTTATCTGGTTCCGGTGGATGGCCCGATTGGCGAATTGCTGCGCGTGTCCCACCGCGATGCCTGGCGACCAGCGCACTATCACATCATTGTGGAGGCACCCGGCTACCGCACGCTGGTGACCGAGTTGTTTGATGCACAAGACCCGTATGTGTCGAATGACGCTGTGTTTGGCGTACGCGAAAGCCTGGTGGCGCAGTTCTGCCAAGAGTCTGACCCCGCAGTGGCAGCGCGTTACCAGCTCAGTGAGACCTATCTGGCCGTCGATTGCCCGGTGCGTTTGGCTTTAGCGTGAATTGAGCCCAGCGCCAGGGTCTGATTTCTGTGCTCTTTCCAGCGCCATCTGTTCTTCCAACTGCTGGCGTCCCTGCTTGACCACCGCGATCAGCTTGGTACGGTCTTTGTAGTGCGGGTGCATTTTCTCGAACAAGTCCAGATTGTGTTGCCGAAAGCGCTGCGTGATGCGGTGAGAGTCTTCGCGGGTTTGCCCCATCAGTTCAAGCACACTGCGAGCGCTGTGCAGGCTGGATTCAAACAGCTCCCGCTGCA
>JBILKC010000036.1:0-13356 GCA_044376885.1 Hylemonella sp.
CCTGCTGGCAATCCCCTTCTTTACCTTCATGGGCATCATTCTGGAACGCTCGGGCATGGCTGAAGACCTGCTCGAGACGGTGGGGCAGGTGTTTGGCCCCTTGCGGGGCGGGCTGGCCATTGCCGTAATTTTGGTTGGAGCGCTGCTGGCCGCCACCACTGGCGTAGTTGCTGCAGCGGTGATTTCCATGGGCCTGATTTCTCTGCCCATCATGCTGCGTTATGGCTATAACCGAACCATTGCCACAGGCACCATTACCGCTTCGGGCACGCTGGCTCAGGCCATCCCACCGTCACTGGTACTCATCGTGCTGGCTGACCAACTCGGTCGCTCGGTAGGGGACATGTATTCTGGCGCCCTGGTACCTGGTCTGTTGCTGGTGGGCTTGTATATTTTGTTCATTGTTGGCGTGGCCGTCGTCCGACCGGCCTGGGTACCACCACTCCCCCCTGAAGCGCGTATTTACAAGGAAGATACGGGTTCTTCTGGTCACCGCTCTTTGCTGATACTGGTTATTTTGTGTGCAATTGCCGGGGTTGCCTGGTCTCAAGTGCACAACGCGGTTCTGACACCCCTGCTAAATCGTCCCCTACCCGCACCTGGCGATGAAATCGTGATCCTTTCGATGACCCTGGCCTCGCTTCTAGGCTTGGGCCTGGCCATTGTGAATCAGGTCACCGGCATGGGCCTGCTCTCCAAATTGGCCGAGCGCGTGACCTTTGTGCTAATGCCACCGCTAATTCTGATCTTTTTGGTTCTGGGAACCATTTTTCTTGGCGTTGCCACGCCCACCGAAGGCGGTGCCATGGGCGCGCTGGGCGCACTGATTCTGGCGGTGGGTAAAAGGCGCATGGACATGTCTTTGCTCAAGCAGGCATTGGAAAACACCGCCAAGCTGGCCTCCTTTGTGCTCTTTATCCTCATTGGCTCTACTGTGTTCAGCTTTACCTTCAACGCAGCCGATGGCCATATCTGGGTTGAGCACCTGTTTGACGGCATGCCCGGGGGAGCCTGGGGCTTTTTGATTGTGGTGAACATTCTGGTGTTTATCCTGGGTTGCTTTATCGACTTCTTCGAAATTGCCTTCATCGTTATCCCCTTGCTGGCCCCGGTTGCAGAGAAAATTCTTCCTGGCCTGGTGCCGGGCATGACCCCCGACGATGCCATGATTTGGTTTGGCGTGATCATTGCCATGAATCTGCAAACCTCTTTTCTGACACCGCCTTTTGGCTTTGCCCTGTTTTACCTGCGCAGTGTGGCAGCCAAGCACGACTATAAAGACCGCATCACCGGCGCAACCATTCCCGCTGTGACCACCGGGCAGATCTACAAAGGCTCAATCGCTTTCATCATCTTGCAACTGATCATGGTGGCAGCCATCATGATTTTCCCCAACTTGGTAACCGGAGGCATTGAGAAAGTTGACAACCTGTCTGCCGATCAGGTGATGGAGCAGATGCAGATTCCGGGCGTTGAACAACCTGAACCTGATGCCGAAAAGAAAGAGGGCGAAGCCGCCAAAGAAGACGATCCCATGAAAGCACTGCTCGAGGCCAATGAAAAAGATAGCAAAAAGTAGTCGCCCATGAACCCGACCACACTGCAGTTGGTGGGAGCCCTGCTCTTCGGCGTGGCTCTGGCGCATACCTTTTCAACCACGCTGTTTGAGAAGCTCTCTCACCGCTACCCGCGTCATGCCGGCGCTTTTCACTTCCTTGGTGAAGTTGAGGTGGTGTTCGGCTTTTGGGCCTTGGTGCTGGTGATCTTCATGTTCAGCACAAGTGGCAAGCAGTCTGCCACAGACTACATGGAGAGTCGCAATTACACCGAGCCCTTGTTTGTGTTCGCCATCATGGTGGTGGCGGCGAGCAAGCCCATCTTGCAATTGTGCTCTGTGATAGTGCAGTCCTTGGCACGGCTCATGCCGGTCAACCGTGAGGTTGCCGTTTATTTTCTGGCCCTAAGCTTTATTCCTTTGCTAGGCTCCTTCATTACCGAGCCTGCGGCCATGACCCTGGCTGCACTCATGCTGCGCGACCGGATTTATGCTGCACCTATTTCCGACCGCCTTAAGTACGCCACCATTGGCGTTTTGTTCGTGAATATTTCTATCGGCGGCACTTTGACCCCCTTTGCAGCCCCACCTGTCCTGATGGTGGCTGCCAAATGGAACTGGGATTTGGCCTTCATGATCACCCACATTGGCTGGAAGGCCGCGGTGGCTGTGTTTTGCAATACGTTGGCAGTGACCCTGCTCTTTCGCTCAGAAATTACCGCCTCCAGCGCCTCAGCCAAAACAGAAGAGGGCATCACTGTTTCTATCACCTCCATGGTGGTGTGTGTACTTTTCCTTGCAGGCGTAGTGATTTTTGGGCACTACCCGTCAATCTTTATGGGTCTGCTGCTGTTTTTTCTTGGTTATACCGCTGCATACAAGAAAGACCATGACCGTTTGATCCTGCGTGAAGCCTTGCTCGTGGCCTTTTTTCTGGCCGGGCTGGTGGTGCTCGGAGGGCAACAGCAATGGTGGCTTGAACCGCTTTTGATCTCCATGAGCCCCGATGCGGTTTACTACCTTGCAACCGCCCTCACAGCGATTACTGACAATGCTGCCTTGACGTACCTGGGCTCTCTGGTGGAAGGCCTTAGTGACGAATTCAAGTACTCGCTGGTCACCGGTGCAGTGACAGGGGGCGGTCTGACCGTGATTGCCAATGCGCCCAACCCAGCTGGTTTTTCTATTCTCCGGGGCAGCTTCAAAGAAGGTGCCATCAGTGCCTTATGGCTGCTCCTTGCGGCCCTGGGCCCGACGCTGGTTGCAGTGGCAGCCTTCCGCTTGCTGTAAACCGTTTCACCATAAAAAAACCGCACCTGGGGTGCGGTTTTTTTATGCCTGGAAATTAGCCCGGTTGAGAGCCGGGCAGATACTTATAGTTACAGCTTTTGCGCTTGCATAAAACTGTCAAAACGCGCTTCAGTGAAGCGGAACCAGAGATTCTGTTCACGGCGGAAATTGGCCCAGTCTTCATAAATTTTCTTCCAGTCCGGGTTGCTGGCGCTCATCTCGGCGTACAGCAATTCTGCCTGTTTGAAAGCCTCGTCCATAACCGCCTTGGGGAATGGCAAGACCTTCGTCTTGGCTGCCACCAGCTGCTTGAGAGCTGCCGGATTTTTGGCATCGTACTTGGCCTGCATATCAGTATGTGCAAAAGCTGCAGCCGACTCAAGGATGGCCTTGTACTCAGGTGAGAGCTTGTTATAGGCGTCACGATTGACAAAGGCGTCAAGCTGAGGGCCACCTTCCCACCAGCCAGGGTAGTAATAGAACGGAGCCACTTTGTTAAAGCCCAGCTTCTGGTCATCGTAGGGACCGACCCACTCGGCTGCATCAATCGTGCCCTTTTCCAGTGCTTGATAAATCTCGCCGCCAGGAATATTTTGTGGAACCACGCCCATGCGGGTCAGCACCTTGCCGGCAAAGCCGCCAGCACGGAATTTCAAGCCCTTCATGTCTGCAACGGTCTTGATTTCCTTGCGGTACCAGCCGCCCATTTGCGCGCCAGTGTTTCCCATCGGGAAATTGACAATGTTGTACTTGCCGTAGAACTCGCGCATGAGGGTCATACCATTGCCCTGGTACATCCATGCGGTCATCTGACGGCTGTTCAGACCAAATGGAATGGCGCAACCCAGAGCGAAGGCATCATTCACACCAAAGAAATAGTAGGGCGCAGTGTGAACCATTTCGGTTGTGCCCTTCTGGATATTGTCGATCATGCCGGCAATTGGAGGCATCAGTTCGCCGCCAGGATGAACAGAAATCTGAAACTTGCCACCGGACATCTCACTGACCTTTTTGGAGAAGGTCTCGGCTGCACCATAAATGGTGTCCAGCGCCTTGGGAAAGCTAGATGCCAGACGCCAGCGAATGGCTTCCTGGGCGTGCACCAGGGCCGGTGCGACACCAGCAGCCAGAACGCCAGAAATACCGGCATTTTTAATGAGGGAACGACGATCCATGTTTTTACTCCGAATATTTAAAAAAACCCTGCCATGCGGGGGTGCTGCAAGAGTGCTGGAAGTGTAATGATAATCCGCTGGAAAACCGCATGCCTAGGGGTTTCCCCTTGTTAAACACCGATGAAATAAAAGGGTAAGACCTGAGGGAAGAAATGACTGGGACTTGGAGAATCAGGCAACCACTTTGAGAGCCGGTCGGCTGACGTCCAGCAGGTCAGGGAATCGCTGGCTTATCGAAGCCACGATACCTGTAGCATCGAGCCCCTGCAAGGCCAGGAGTTTTTCCGGGTCACCATGCACCGTAAACAGATCCGGCAAGCCCAATTGCAACAGCGGCTTGAGTACGCCGGCCGCGTTAAGTGCCTCGCTCACGGCGCTCCCGGCACCACCCATGATGGCACCTTCCTCGATGGTCACCAAGGCCTCGTGCTCGCCCGCCACCTGGAGCAGCAACGCTACATCGAGCGGCTTGACCCAACGCATGTTGACCACCGTGAGGTTGAGTTTTTCTGCCGCAACCAAGGCCGGGTAAAGCATCGTTCCGAAAACCAGAATGGCGATGCCCTTGGAAGCGGCCTGTGCTTTGCCATCCAAGGAGACAGCCGTTTTGTCCATCTGGCGGCGCAGCTCGCCTTTACCAAAAGGCAAGGCTGTCAGATCGGTACCGGTTGCTACACCTGCACCCGAACCGCGCGGGTAACGAACAGCCACAGGATGGTTTTGCTCGAAAGCGGTGGTCAGCAGTTGACGGCATTCGTTTTCGTCAGCCGGGCAGGCCAGGCTCATGTTGGGAATGCAGCGCACAAACGCAATGTCATACACGCCGGCATGGGTGGCACCATCAGCCCCCACAATGCCCGAGCGGTCCAGGGCAAACACCACCGGCAGGTTCTGCAACGCCACATCGTGAATAAGCTGGTCATAGCCACGCTGCAAAAAAGTGGAATAAATCGCCACAACTGGCTTGAGACCCTCACAGGCCAGACCCGCAGCGAAGGTGATGGCGTGTTGTTCGGCAATGCCCACGTCGTAGTAGCGACTAGGAAAGCGCTTGTGAAACTCCACCATGCCCGAGCCTTCCCGCATGGCCGGGGTAATGCCGACCAGTCGCAGGTCCTTTTCAGCCATGTCGCACAGCCATCTGCCAAACACCTGTGTAAAAGTCTGCTTGGCAGGTACGGTTGATTTCTGCAGCCCCACCGCAGGGTCAAACTTGCCTGGTCCGTGGTAGGCCACCGGGTCGGACTCGGCCAGGCCATAGCCCTGCCCTTTCTTGGTCACCACATGCAAAAACTGCGGCCCTTTGAGGTGCTTGATGTTTTCCAGAGTAGGAATAAGGGAATCAAGATCATGGCCGTCGATCGGGCCGATGTAGTTGAAGCCGAAGGACTCAAACAGGGTGGCTGGCACCACCATGCCCTTGGCCGACTGCTCAATCCGCTTGGCCAGTTCAAACAGGGGTGGCGCGGCCTTGAGGACCTGTTTGCCAACATTCTTGGCGGCCGAGTAAAACTGCCCGCTCATGAGCTGTGCCAGGTATCGGTTGAGGGCACCCACGGGAGGGCTGATGCTCATGTCGTTGTCGTTCAGAATCACCAGAAGGCGGCAGTCTTCCACGCCTGAATTGTTCATTGCCTCAAACGCCATGCCGGCAGTCATGGCGCCATCGCCGATGATGGCGACGGAATAGCGGTCCTCACCCTTTTGCCGTGCGGCCAAAGCCATGCCCAAGGCAGCAGAAATGGAGGTACTGGAGTGCGCAGTGCCGAAGGTGTCGTATTCGCTTTCGGAACGCTGGGGAAAACCACTCAAACCACCGAACTGGCGCAGGCTGGACATCCGGTCACGCCGGCCAGTGAGAATTTTGTGCGGGTAAGTCTGGTGGCCCACATCCCAAACCAGACGATCATGAGGCGTGTTAAACACATAGTGCAAGGCCACCGTGAGTTCCACCGTACCCAGGTTGGAGCTCAGATGCCCGCCTGTTTGTGAAACGCTTTGCAGCAGGTAGGCGCGCAGTTCATCGGCCAGGGGCTTGAGCTCTGAGCGGGACAAGCCGCGCAGTTCATGCGGCGCGTCAATGGTCTCTAGAAGAGGATATGAGGATTTCGTCATATGCTGTCTTTACTGAAGCTTCTGTAGCTGTTGCTTGTCTCGTTGGAAGGGACGATAGCAGATTTCAGTTCACCCGGCTGATCACCAGCTCGGCCAAAGCGCGCAGGGCTCGGGTGTTAGCCAGGCCACTGGCTTGCAATGAGGCCAATGACTGCTCGCGAAGCGCCAACGCATGCGCCCGTGAGCGCTCCAAGCCAAGAATCGACACATAGGTGGGTTTGTCGTTGTCGGCATCCTTACCAGCGGTCTTGCCCAAGGTGGCTGAATCGGCGGTGACATCCAGGATGTCGTCCACCACCTGAAAGGCCAGTCCAATGGCGGCTCCAAAATCGCCCAGTGCCCGCTGAACCTGCAAGGCATGGGCAACGTCCTGGGTCTCGCCGCAGGCCGCGCCCATCAGCACGCTGGCCTGCAACAAGGCACCGGTTTTCAGACTGTGCATCTCCCGCAGTTGCCGCTCATTAAGCGCGATACCCACGCTGAAGAGGTCAATCGCCTGTCCGCCGGCCATGCCCGAACTGCCCGCCGCACGCGCCAGCAAACCGCACAACCGGGCCTGCATGGCCGCTGGCATGGGAGATTCATGATCCAAGTCACCCTGTGTATTGGGCAAATCATCCTTTGCAAAGGGCGTCAATAACTCAAACGCCAGCGCTTGCAGGGCATCGCCGGCAAGCAGCGCACTGGCCTGGCCGAACTGAACATGAACCGTCGGCTTGCCCCGGCGCAACACATCGTTGTCCATGCAGGGCATGTCGTCGTGGACCAATGAATAGGCGTGGATCAACTCCACCGCACAAGCGGCACGCAGCGCCGCCTGACTGTGGCCTGCCACGGCTTCACTGGCGGCCAGCACCAGCAGGGGCCGCAAGCGTTTGCCCCCATCGAGCACCGCATATCGCATGGACTGCGCAAGACCTTCCGGCGCATCCGCGCCAACCCAATGCGCCAGCGCATTTTCAACAGTCTGCAGATGTTTCGTGCTCCAGCGGGAAAAGTCAAATTCAGTCATTGTTGTCATTCATCCAGGGCTTGGCCACACCACCGTCCAGAACCTTGATCTGGTTCTCCACGGCCTCCAGTTTGTCCCGGCAAAAGGCAAGCAGGGCCGCTCCGCGCTGGTAGCCGCTGAGCAACTGGTCCAGGGGCATCTCGCCGGACTCCAGGCTCGCCACCAGACGCTCGATTTCCTCCAGCGCCGCCTCGTAGCTGGTGGCAACAGGTGATTGGGAGACAACAGCGGAAGCTTTGGCAAGCGCTTCGGGTGTGGTGGGGTGGGCGTGTGTCTTGGGCATGGCGGGGCGAACCTGGCAATCTGGAAAAAGGCCGATTTTAGGCGGCTTGGCTACAATCCCGGTTCCCCTATGTCTGATTTAAGCCTTCAACTGCAGCAGGCCCACAGCCAACTGCCGGTTTTGAGTTACTTTGACCCTGCGCATTACCAGCGTGAGATCGAACGCATCTTTAAAGCCGGGCCGCGCTATGTGGGTCACGCCCTGAGCGTCCCCGAAGTGGGCAACTACCACGCCCTGCCGCAGGAAGCCGGGGGTCGTGCCCTGGTGCGCACGCCCCAAGGCGTAGAACTGATCTCCAACGTTTGCAGGCACCGCCAGGCGATCATGCTCAAGGGCCGGGGTTCTTTGACAGATACGCTGCCCGGCAGTTCAGGCGGCAACATTGTTTGTCCGCTGCACCGCTGGACTTACTCACCCCATGGCCAGTTGATAGGCGCGCCGCATTTCGCCCAGGACCCTTGCCTGAACCTGAACAACTTCCCGCTGCAATCCTGGAACGGACTGCTGTTTGAGGCCGGTAGCCATGATGTCAGCCAGGCCCTGGCCGGCATGGGGCCGCGCGCCGAACTTGATTTTTCCGGTCATGTGCTTGACCGGGTAGAAATGCACGAGTGCAATTACAACTGGAAGACCTTTATTGAGGTGTATCTGGAGGACTACCACGTGGGCCCCTTCCACCCCGGGCTGGGCCAGTTTGTAACCTGCGAAGATTTACGCTGGGAGTTCAAGGAACACTACTCGGTTCAAACCGTGGGTGTGGCCAACCGGCTGGGCAAGGCTGATGCATCCGGTGGCTCTCCGGTGTACGAGCGTTGGCAAAAGGCTCTGCTGGACTACCGCCAGGGCATACCACCGAAGTTTGGCGCCATCTGGCTGACCTACTATCCGCACATCATGGTGGAGTGGTACCCCCACGTGCTGACTGTCTCTACCCTCTACCCAATGGGGCCGGATAAAACCATGAATATGGTGGAGTTCTATTACCCCGAAGAAATTGCCGCCTTTGAGCGCGAGTTCGTTGAGGCACAGCAGGCCGCCTACATGGAAACCTGTATTGAAGACGATGAAATAGCCGAGCGCATGGATGCTGGACGGCGCGCCCTGATGCTGCGTGGGGACAACGAAGTCGGCCCCTACCAGAGCCCCATGGAAGACGGCATGCAGCATTTTCATGAATGGTACCGTCGCCAGATGGCGCTTTAATCCCGGACGATGCAAGCGCTCTGGATGGTCCTGGCGGCCTTCTTCTTTGCCTCCATGGGTGTGGGGGTCAAGCTGGCTTCAACCGCATTCAACAGTTTCGAACTGGTGTTCTACCGTGGCGTGATCGGCATGGTCGTGATGGCACTGGTGATGCGGCGTGCCCGAACCCCGTTGCGATCCCCCGTTCCGATGATGCATGTCTGGCGTACAGCGTGCGGCGGCTTTGCCCTGTGTGCCTGGTTCTATGCCATTGGCGAGTTACCGCTGGCCACAGCCATGACGCTGAACTACATGAGTGGCATCTGGGTGGCTGCATTTGTTGTCGGTGGGACGCTTCTCTATGGCAAAGCCGAGCGCCAGGGTCCGCTGCTGGCTACCGTACTGGCCGGATTTGCAGGCGTGGTGTTAACGCTTCGCCCCACACTGGACCAGAACCAGTTGTTTGCGGGCCTGATCGGCCTGCTCTCGGGAATCGGCGCGGCTTTGGCCTACATTCAGGTCACCGCACTGGGCCGCGCGGGCGAGCCCGTTACCCGCACTGTGTTTTATTTTGCCCTGGGCTCCACCGCTTGTGGCGCTGTAGGCCTGCTGTTCACCGGTATTTCACCGCTGTCCCAGGTGACCTGGCAGGCAGTGGCCTGGGTAGTAGAGCTGGGCATCATGGCTTCACTGGGCCAGTGGTGCATGACACGTGCCTACAGCCGTGGCGCAACACTGGTGGTGGCCAGCCTGCAGTATTCAGGCATTGTGTTTGGCGCGCTCTACAGCCTGCTGCTGTTTAATGATGCCATTGCGCTGGTCAGTTGGCTCGGCATGGGGCTTATTGTGGCCAGTGGGGTAGCCGCTACAGTCCTGCGCAACCGCACTATTCCAAATACGCCTGCTGAGGAGCATTGAGCAAGCAACCTTCATCTGTTAACCACGCAGCGCTATGCGCACATCAAGAAACCGCCATGTACGCCACCCTTATCACCGTTGAACAACTCCATGACCTGCAAACCAGCGGCAAGCCGCTGATGGTCTTTGACTGCAGCTTTGAGCTGATGAAACCCCAAGAGGGCGATCAGCAATACCTGCAGGCTCACATTGCCGGCGCAGTCCGTGCCGATCTGGAGCGGCACATGAGTTATCACCCCGCGCCGGATACTCAAGTTCATGCGCCTTCCGATCCTGTCCAGGCCCCTGCGTCCGGCGGACGCCACCCCCTGCCCTCGCGCGAAAGCTTTGCTGCCTGGCTGGCAAGCATCGGTTTTGAAGCCGGCATGCAGGCTGTGGTTTACGACCGTCAGGGAGCGAATTACTGCGGGCGGCTATGGTGGATGCTCAAATGGGCCGGCCACGAGGCAGTGGCAGTTCTGGACGGCGGTTTACAAGCGTGGCAGGCTTCGGGTGGCGCGGTTGAGGGCGGTCCCGCAACACAGCGTCAAGCCTCAAAATTCGCATTAACCCATGCCAAATCTGTACTCGTTACGACTAAAACAGTAGCAGACAGACTGGCAGATGGCAGCCAGACCTTGATCGACGCGCGCGCGACACCGCGCTTCAGGGGCGAGGTGGAGCCCCTTGATCCGGTAGCCGGCCACATCCCTGGCGCACTGAACCGTCCCTTCGGTCTGAATTTAGGTGTGGATGGCAAGTTCAAGCCCGCTAAGGTTTTGCGTGCGGAATTTCTGGCTTTGCTGGGCACTGCCGACCCTGCCAGCGTGGTGCATTCCTGCGGCAGCGGCGTGAGCGCCGTGCCCAACTTGCTGGCCATGGAAATTGCCGGCTTGGGCCGCGCAGCCCTGTATGCCGGCAGTTGGAGCGAGTGGTGCAGCGACCCGGCGCGACCGGTCGAAAAGGGCTAAATCGTCACCCGCAACTGTCAGCAGCGCGCTTGAAAAAATTGATCCGGACCAAGGACCCCAATGTTTTGTGTCAGGAGTTAACCAATCGGGTCAATTCCGGTAGGTCCAAAGCACGAATACCCTGTTCAGCGGCATAACTGCGCGCGTTTTCGCTAAGTTGGCCCAGGCTGATCAGCAGGCAAGCCTGGGCTTGCAGGGCGTCTCGCTGCTTGACCAGTTCACGCAGGGGTTCAATGCCCAGCGTGGCAGCTTTCCAGCGCTTACAGGCCACTAATGTGGTGCGCCCGGCGCGTGTCAGCATCAGGTCCGCGCCAGCGCCTGTAAGTCGGGTTACGGCGTAGCCTTGGCGCACAAAGCCCTGCTCAAGACGGCCGGAAAATTCTCCCCACGACATCGCCTGCACGTCGCTCAAGGTGCTGGCCAGCGCCGCCGCACTGGGTAGCTTCCACTGTCGCCAGGCAGCTATACACCCGATGACCAGGAAAGGAAAGCCGCCAATTACCCCGTAGGCCACAAAGTCTTTTGGCAGCAGGGCATTAGAGGCCAGAATGAACACAGCCACGATGGAAAAACTGATCCACCAAGGGGAACGCAGCAAAATCGCAAACAGCGATTTGTCAGACATTTTGAATTTCATCGGGTTTGTCCCTGCACCTTAGTGGGCGTGAGCCAGCCGGCTGACCAGAGTGACCAGGGCAATGCCTACGCCTAACCAGGCTATCTGCGCCAGGGTTTCCCGCAGTGACAGGCGCTTTTGCAGCTGTGGAATCAAATCGGCCAGCGCCACATAGATGAAGCTGCTGGAGGCCACCACCAGAAAGTAGGGCAGGAAGTCGCGCAGTTGCTCGACCAGCCAGAAGCCCACGCCGCCCCCCAACGCGGTCACAGCGCCGGCCAAAGTGACCTTGATCAGCGCAGCCTGACGGTTGCTGGAACTGTGGCGAAGCACCATCAGATCGCCCATGTGGTGGGGCACCTCATGCGCCAGCACGGCCAGGGCAGCAATGACGCCCAGGCGCATGTCGGCCATGAAAGCCGAAGCGATGAGGATGCCATCGCCAAAGCAGTGCACGCTGTCGCCGGTGAGTACCGCCCAACTGCCGGAGCCACCTTTAGGGCCATGGTCGTGGTCATGCCCTTGGTTGTTGGCCTGGTCGTCAAGGTGAACGTGGTGGTGTTCGTGCCCGTGGTGCCACAGTTCAGCCTTGTCAAGCAAAAAGAAAAATACCAGTCCGATCAGCAGTGTCATGAACAGGTCATGGGCGCTACTTTGACTCTCAAACGCCTCGGGCAGCAGATGCATGAAGGCCGTGGCCATCAGGGCACCGGCGGCCAGACTGAGCATATGCTGTGTGTAGCGCGCAAGCACACCAAAGCTCAAGGCTGCGGCCAACCAGACGCTGCCAATGCCAGCACACAGGGTGCCCGCCATTATTGCTACAAATACCATAGCTAAAGATATCAATCAGACTTGGGGATAATGGCTATTTTCTCATTGATTACCGTCCGCCTTGACCTGCGCCTGATTTAACTTGCCGACTTGTCTTTTAACCCGGACTGATCTCGTCTTGATGTCAGGGTGGGTAATTCGTGTCAAATTGCTGCCATGACATACCCCTCCAGTAGCCACCCCAAACCCGGCACCGAATCATCCTATGCCTGGCTGCGGCTGGGTGTTTCCTTGCTACTCATGACCATCGGCAGTGTTGGCATGTATGGCGTAACCGTCGTCTTACCGCGAATTCAGGACGATTTCGGCATTGCCCGGGCCGACGCCTCGTTGCCCTATACCTTGACCATGATCGGCTTCGGGCTGGGCGGCATTCTGATGGGCAGGTTGTCCGACCGCTACGGCGTGATGCTGCCGGTGCTGATCGGTGCCTTCGGCTTGGGGGGAGGGTTTTTGCTGGCCGGCAGCGCCGCCAATGTGTGGGTGTTCAGCCTCGCGCAGGGGCTGATGATCGGGCTGTTGGGCACTTCAGCCACATTTGCCCCGCTGGTGGCCGACACCTCCCGCTGGTTTGACCGGCGTCGGGGCATAGCGCTGGCCATTTGTATGAGCGGCAACTACCTGGCCGGTGCAGTGTGGCCGCCCATCATTCAGCACTTTATTGAAACGGCCGGTTGGCGGCAGACGTACGTGGGCATAGGCGTTTTTTGCCTGCTCTGCATGCTGCCCCTGGCACTGGTGCTGCGCAGGCAGCCACCAGATGCGGTAGCGGTTATTGCGCCACAGGTAAAAACATCTGCACACTCACCACGCCTGAACCCGGACCGTCCGCTGGGGCTGTCACCCAATACATTGCTGGGCTTGCTGTGTGTAGCCGGCGTGTCCTGCTGCGTGGCCATGTCGATGCCGCAGGTTCACATCGTGGCCTATTGCGGCGACCTGGGCTTTGGTGCGGCGCGCGGGGCGGAAATGCTCTCCTTGATGCTGGGCATGGGGGTGGTCAGCCGTCTGGTTTCGGGCTGGATCTCGGATCATATTGGCGGCCTGCGCACACTGCTGCTGGGTTCTGCATTGCAGGGCTTGGCGCTGTTGATGTTCTTGCCCTTTGATGGTCTGGTCCCGCTGTACGTGATCTCGGGTATGTTCGGTTTGTTTCAAGGCGGTATTGTGCCGAGCTATGCGCTGATCGTGCGCGAGCATTTCAAGCCTGAGGACGCGGGTGCCAAGGTTGGCACAGTGCTGATGTGCACGCTGCTGGGCATGGCGCTCGGTGGCTGGCTCTCAGGCGTGATGTTTGACCTGACCGGCTCTTACAAGGCAGCGTTTATCAACGGTTTGGTGTTCAACGGCGTCAATTTGAGCATCGTTCTGTTTTTGCTGTATCGGTTGCGAAAACTGCAACCTGGGCAATAGTTGATGCGGTGTC
>JBILKC010000037.1:0-13250 GCA_044376885.1 Hylemonella sp.
ATTCCGCGGTAGGAATGGCGGTATCTGCTGAATCGGTCCACTTCTTGCCCAGGAAAGGAGACCAGTCCACGGCGTATTTGTTCTTGAAGTTGGTAAGTACGGGATCTACCGTGTGCTTGCCCGCATCCATGGCAGCCCGGTAGGCCTTGACCATGTCGTCGCCTAGCGACTCACCCAGACCCTGGGCCGACAACTTGTCCGCATACAGTTTGCGGGTTCCCGGATGGGTGGCGATTTTCTTGTACATCAGCGGCTGCGTCAGCGCCGGAGTGTCCTGCTCGTTATGACCCAGTTTGCGGAAGCAGATGATGTCCACCACCACGTCTTTGCGGAATTCCATGCGGAACTCTAGTGCCAGCTGAGTGGCCAGAACCACGGCTTCCGGGTCATCTCCGTTGACATGCAATACCGGCGACTCGATCATCTTGACCACGTCGGTGCAGTACGTTGTAGAACGACTGTCACGCGGGTCGGAGGTGGTAAAGCCGATCTGATTATTGATGATGATGTGAACCGTGCCACCGGTGGAGTAGCCCCGGGTTTCAGACAGGGCCAGTGTTTCCTGGTTCACACCCTGACCGGCAAAAGCGGCATCGCCATGCACCAAAACCGGTAAAACCTGTTTACCAAGTGGGTCCGCACGGCGATCCATCCGGGCCCGAACTGAGCCCTCGACCACGGGATTGACAATTTCCAGATGCGAAGGATTGAAAGCCAAGGTCAGGTGTACCGGACCGCCCGGTGTGGTGACATCCGAGCTAAAGCCCTGGTGGTACTTGACGTCACCACTGGGCAGGTCTTCCGGGGCGGTGTGGTCGAACTCAGCAAAGAGGTCCCTGGGCATCTTGCCCATGCAGTTCACCAGCACATTCAAACGGCCCCGGTGGGCCATGCCAATCACCATTTCCTGAATGCCTACAACGCCTGCGGACTGAATCAGTGCATCCATGGAGGCAATGAAACTGTCCCCACCTTCCAGCGAGAAGCGCTTCTGGCCCACATATTTTGTGTGCAAAAAGCGCTCCAAACCTTCCGCCGCGGTGAGACGGTCCAGAATATGCTTCTTCTGGTCAGCAGTGAAATTGGGCTTGCTGCGGATGGTCTCCAGACGTTGTTGCCACCAGCGCTTTTGCGCCTGATCGGTGGTGTGCATGTACTCGGGTCCAAGGGTGCCGCAATAGGTCTGCCGCAAGGCGTTGAGCAACTCGCGCAATGACATTGTGTCTTTGCCGAAAAACGTGTTGCTGATATTGAACACGGTCTCTTGGTCAGCGTCGCTGAACTCGTAAAAAGAAGGTTCGAGTTCAGGAATAGCCGGGCGTTCAGTCCGTTTGAGCGGGTCCAAATCGGCCCAGCGCTGTCCAACATTGCGATAAGCAGCAATCAACTGCTGAACGGCTGTGCGCTTGCGCCCCATTTCAGAGTCTGCACCTGAAGCCTGCACGACACGGGTTCCGCCCTGCTTGGCACGTTCAGCAAACGCATTGATGACGGGTTGGTGGGGAATGTCTTTGGCGTTGCTGCCGTCAACTGCAGGAACATGCTGCAACGCATCAAAATAGTCTCGCCATGTGTCCGGGACACTGCTGGGGTTGGACAGGTAGTTTTCGTACATCTCCTCGACGTACGGGGCGTTTCCGCCGAAAAGATAGGTATTGTTTTGGTAGGTCTGATAGACCGATACCGGCTGTGCCCGTTGGGCGGTTGAATCACTCATTTAGCGCTGACCTCCGTCTCCCTTGGGGAAACATTGCTTGGTTGGATAAACCTCCCGCGGCACGGCTGGACCGATTGGCGGATGCGACTGTGGCTAGGAAGGGCCTGTTAACAGCTGGTGATTGTGCCACCAAACCGATAGCAATCCGCCAACTCATGCATCTTTTCAATACATCTTTCCAATCTACTGCAGCACAGTTCCCTAAGTAGACTGACTTGATGGGGACACCATAGCCTTGATCTGCAGCAGCACTGACTCATCATCCATGGTGGTCAAGTCTCCCGGGTCTCGGCCCTCGCACACCGCCTGAAGTGCTCGCCGTAATAGCTTGCCGCTACGGGTTTTGGGGAGCAGGTTCACCAAAAAAACCCTGGCCGGGCGAGCAATGGCACCGAGTTGGCTGTCCACCACTTTCATGATTTCCCCCTCAAGCTTCAAGCGAGATGCCGCATCTGTAAGCCCGCTGACGTCTTTGACAACCGCAAAGGCCATCGCGACCTGGCCTTTGAGCTGATCAGCCACCCCCACAACAGCTACTTCGGCCACATTGGGATGGCTGGAAATACACTCTTCAATCTCTCGCGTTCCCAGCCGATGCCCTGCCACATTGATCACATCATCGGTTCTACCCAAGATAAAAAAGTAACCTTCCTTGTCGCAAATGCCCCAGTCAAACGTGCTGTAGATGAGACGTCCAGGAATACTGCTCCAGTAGGTTTTAACAAATCTGGCGTCATCACGCCAAACCGTCTGCATGCAACCGGGCGGAAGGGGACCCTCGATAGCGATAATCCCTTTTTGATTCGGGCCTTTGAGTTCTTCACCGCTGGCCTCGTCAATCAGTTTGACGTCATAGCCGTACATCGCCACGCCAGGACTGCCAAATTTGCTGGCTGCTTTTTCAACACCGTTGGCAAGGGTCAAAATCGGCCACCCAGTTTCGGTCTGCCAGTAATTGTCGATGATGGGGACATTCAAGGCCTGGCTGATCCACTGGGCCGTGGGTTCGTCCAGCGGCTCACCAGCGAGATAAAGGGCTTTTAGGCTGGAGATGTCAAATTTAGACAGATACGCCGGATCCTGCTTTTTCAGGACACGGACCGCCGTAGGTGCCGAAAACATCCGGGTGACCTTGTACTTTTCGACCAACTGCCACCAGATAGCAGCGTCAGGCCGGGTCGGTAAACCTTCGTACATGATGGTGGCCATGCCTGCAATCAGCGGTCCATAAACGATGTAGCTGTGACCGACGACCCAGCCGATATCGCTGGTTGAAAAGTAAGTCTCGCCTGCCTGAGCCTCAAAAATATGGGCCATGCTCGACGCCAACGCAACCGCATAACCGCCGGTGTCGCGCTGCACGCCTTTGGGTCTACCTGTTGTACCCGAGGTGTAGAGGGTGTAACTGGTGTGGGTAGCGTCGACCCATTCGCAAACCACAAGGGCATTGAGGTGCTTTTGGCGGAAATCTCCCCACAGATGGTCACGCCCCGCTACCAAATTCATAGCTGAAAGCTGGCGATCAATCAGCAGAACTTGGCCGGGCTTGTGACTGGACAGCGCAATCGCCTCATCGAGCAGGGGCTTGTAAGGCACCACTTTGCCACTGCGTGAGCCAGCATCGGCTGAGACCACCAGTTTTGGCTCGGCATCTTCAATCCGGGAGGCCAGGGCGGAGGACGCAAAGCCGCCAAAAACAACCGAGTGAATGGCGCCTATCCGGGCACAAGCCAGCATGGCGAATGCTGCCTCGGCAATCATGGGCATGTAAATCAGGACCCGATCGCCCTTTTCCACCCCCAAATCCAGCAACGTGGCCGCCATGCGTTGGACCTCTGCATGTAACTCTCGAAACGAGTAAACCCGTTCTTCATCGGTTTCAGTGCTGACAAAAATCAGGGCATTTTGGTCCGCCCGCTCTTTCAAGTGACGGTCTATCGCGTTGTGGCACAGGTTGGTAGTTCCACCCACAAACCACTTGGCAAAGGGCGGGTTGCTGTAGTCACAGATCTGCTCTGGAGCGGTTTTCCAGTCGATGCGCTGCGCTTCTTGAGCCCAAAATTGCTCCCGGTTCTGGATCGAGTGGCGATAAAACTCAGCGTAAGTGGTCATCATGTGTCTCCTGCAGCAATTCTATTGATTGAAACTGAATTCATAATTATGCGCAGTATCGGCTTTCTCTTGGCTGACGCAATTTATTGCTCAATTTACCTGAGCATGGCCAAAACTTCTTTGAATTGAGGGTGTTCAGCGGTACGTAACCATTCAAACGCGACCATTTCCGTTGTGACAAGCTCGGCGCCGGCGCTGGCAAGTCGGTCAAAAGCGGCATCTCGGTTGCGCTCAGTTCGCGAGCCACTGGCATCTGTGACAACCCAGACCTCAAAGTCATCTTCCAGTAAATCCAATGCAGTTTGCAGCAGACAGACATGGGTTTCACAGCCCGATATCACCACAGAGTTGCGTAAATTAGGAGTTGCAAGGGGCTTTTGCAAGTGCTTGGGTAGACTGCGTGCATTGCCCTGGAGTGCACGCTGATTCTGCTCCGGCCGCAACCATTCACCCAAACCTTCTTCGACTGCGCTGAAGTGCATCTTGGCCAGGGTTTTGCCATGGGCCTGTGCGATCAGCTCTTCCAATTCAGGCACAGTGGGCCCCAGTCCGGACGGATTTTCTACTGTTGCCCAAACAGGCACCCTGAATAGACGGGCAAGGTGAGCCAGGCGCAGGGCATTTGCCTGCACGGCAGGGCCCTCGTGAATAACGGGTAAGAGACGGGTCTGGTAATCGACCAGCACCAATTGGGAGTCTTGCAGTTCAAGCAGCATTTCGCACCACCACCCTGCCACGCACCTGACCGTTCATCAGGGCTTGAGCCCGCTCGATGGCGCCTTCAAGCGGCACTTCTTCAACCATGCTTTCCAGCTTGGAGACGTCCAGATCCTGCACCAACCGATCCCAGGCGCGCTGACGCTTCGGCAGCGGTGCCATCACCGAATCCACACCCGCCAAAGTCACGCCGCGAAGAATGAACGGCATCACTGTAGTGGGCAAATCCATGGCCTGGGCAAGACCACAGGCGGCAACAACGCCGCCGTATCGGGTTTGTGCCAACGCATTGGCCAAGGTGTGGGACCCCACCACATCAACCACTGCGGCCCAGCGCTCTTTCTGAAAGGGTTTTCCCGGCGCCGCAAGCGTCGCGCGATCCACCAGCGCGCTGGCACCCAAGCTTTTCAAATACAGTTCCTGGCTCAACTTGCCGGTAGCAGCCACTACCTTGAAACCAAGTTTTGAAAGCAAGGCAATGGCCACACTGCCCACACCACCGGACGCCCCGGTGACAAGTACTTCACCATCAGCGGGTTTAACGCCGTGGTCTTCAAGGGCCAACACACACAACATTGCGGTGTATCCCGCAGTGCCAATGGCCATGGCCTGGCGCGGGGAAAAAACGCGGGGCAACTTGACCAGCCAGTTACCGTTGAGGCGGGCTTTTTCAGCCAGGCATCCCCAATGCGTCTCACCCACACCCCAGCCGTTGTGCACAAAAAGGTCACCTGGCTTCCATTCGGGATGGCTGGATTCAATCACCGTACCAGCGCCGTCAATACCCGCCACCATAGGCCAGGTGCGCACCACCGGACCCTTGTTGGTGATAGCCAGACCGTCCTTGTAGTTCAACGTGGAGTAAGCCACAGACACCGTCACATCGCCAAGTGGCAGCCGTTCTTCCTCCACGTTTTGAACCGAGGCCTTGAAACCTGCGGTGTTCTCCAGAAGTAGCGCCTTGAACATAAAAACCCCTTCAGATTAGTGAAAATTTAATAAAAATCAATAAGTTACAACGTTTTCCCAGAAATAACTTCAGCTTGACAGCGCGGTTGTTCAGCAATTATGCTACGCGTCATGCGAACACCCCTGTTTTTTGCGAGCCTGCTTCTTGCTGCTGGCGTGCATGCCAATCCAACCCTCCCGGCAGATGATTTGGATCATTTTTTGGTTCAAAAAGGACTGCTGACCCGCATTGAGATGGTTGGACAAAATGTCACAAAAAAAGCCTCTGAGATTGTTGTCTCTGCCATGGGAGCCCTGGGTGTGCCCTACCGTCGCGGGGGCAATAACTTTGAAAGCGGCTTTGACTGCAGTGGTTTTGTGCGTGCAATCTATGAGCAAACCGTGGGGTTGATCCTGCCGCGACGCGCCGAGCAACAAGCTGCGGTTACGCAATCGATTGATCGTGCAGAGCTTCAGCCGGGTGATCTGGTGTTTTTCAACACCATGAGGCGAACCTTCAGCCATGTCGGCATTTATGTGGGTGACAGCAAATTCATTCACTCGCCCAAACCTGGCGCTGAAGTGCGCATTGAAGACATGCGAGTGGCTTACTGGAGTAAACGTTTTGATGGCGCAAGACGCATGCCCGCGGCTGATGCCATACCTTGAACAATGTCACCCTGAAGATATTTTCAGCTCCTGCCGATAGCGCACGATGACCAAAATGATCGTTGAGTGGGCTTATAAGACCATAGCTACTTAGAAACATCAAAGCGCTTTAACAGTGCATTTTCTTGCTTGGTTTCTTGTGCACGTTCAGCGCTAAGCATCCACCGTCAGCCTGGCCAACACACGCACATCGCCCTTGTCATCTGCTTGCAGCACAAGACCCTCTCCAGAGGCAGTCGGCGTCTGGACCAGGTCAGACAAGACAAACATGTGGGTAACCCAAACCTCAAAACCACCCTTGTTGAGCTGTTTGACTGCCGAAACGGACTTACGCAATTCCTTCAGTGCAGCTTGGTTGGTGGTCTCCGTAGCTCCTTGGGGTGATGCAAGCGCAGCCCATGACTCCTGCACGCCGAATGCCAGCCTTGCCGTATCCGCACACCGGCACCACGGGCTATTACGAATCCGTGAAGGTTGCAGACTGCGTGCCTTGAACCAGGCCCCAATGCGCAGCGCCTGGGCACGTCCTTGCTCACTGAGATTACGCTGAGTTGCGCAATCTCCGAGGACAAAGCCGGGTGGGTCAAAGGTGCCTGGCGCAATGGCGTGTCGAAATGCAATGACCACACCGCCCATGCGCAATGCCGCCTCAACGTCGGCGTGGTTTGTGCTAATTGGGGCAGCCCAAGCCTTCATCGTCAGTTCGCCTGGAGAAAGTAAGGAGACCAGTCCGGCCCCAAGGATCTGGCGCTTTGAGGATGAAAACAGGTCAGAGTCCTTATTGAGCATAGTTAATTAGCTATTTAAAATATAGCAAAGTGCTTTAAACCATCCAACAACGGGCTCATTGGAGGTGAGCGATGATATTCTGAGTGCCATGACCGAACAAACCCCCTTCCCCACATTCAAAAAAACAGTTTTATTCACCGATACAAACGGCCGCGCCCGTTTCCGGGACGAGCCCGTTGTGCTTTCAGAGGGTACCCCCCAAACCAGCCTGACTCCGCTGATGAGCAGCAACGGCTACCAGTTGCGCCATAGCCCGGTGGGTTTTCGCAGTACGTTTCACTGCACATCTGCTCCCCAGTGGGTGTTCATACTCCAGGGTCAGATGGAGATTGGCTTGCATAACGGAGAGTCACGTGTGTTCGTGGCGGGGCAGCATTTTTATTCGGCAGACTTATTGCCGGAGGGATCAAATTTTGACCCCTCGCTCCATGGCCACTGGAGCAGACAAGTGGGTGACGAGCCTCTGGTGACCCTGTTTGTCAGAGGTTAAAGCCATGAAAACTCAAATTGACCATCTTGTGGTGGCGGCCCAGAATCTGGCGCAAGGCGTGCAGTGGTGCGAGAGCACACTGGGCATCACGCCTTCAACGGGTGGATCACACGCATTGTTTGGAACCCATAACCTGTTGTTCAAAATTGCCACCCCCGCCAACCCGATGGCCTATCTTGAAATTATTGCCATCGAGCCCGGAGCCAAAGGCCCGACCAGCCCGAACGCCAAACGCTGGTTTGACCTGGACGATGCCACGCTCAAGTCAGCCATAGCCAATGAACCACAGTTGGTGCACTTTGTTGTCAATACCAATGACATTGCTGCTGCGCGTCATGCGCTCAAAGCCCTGGATATCGACCGTGGCCCAGCCCTGACAGCCAGCCGCCAAACGCGCAAAGGGTTGCTGCAGTGGCAGATAACGGTTCGCGAAGACGGTCAACGCCTCTTCAACGGCACCCTGCCAACCCTGATCCAGTGGGGCACGTCCGGCGATCCTGAGCCTCTGCGCCTGCACCCGCGCAACAGTCTTCCCCGGTCGGGCATAAGCCTAAAAAACATCTCCATCAGTCACCCCGATGCTGCCAGGTTACAGGCCGCCTATGCGGCCATCGGCTTGACGGGTGTTGAAGTATCCGATGGCCTGGCAAACATTGTTGCAACGCTGCAAACCCCGAAAGGCCTGGTTCAGTTGCATAGCCGGGGTATTTAAGCTCAAGCTACAGATCCAGAACCAGCATAGGCGTTTTGGCTCGTGAGCAGCACGGCGTGAACTGGTCATTGGCCGCCTGCTCTTGCGCAGTCAGATACTGGTCACGATGGTCTGCAATTCCCTCAACCAGGCCGGTCAAGCAAGTACCGCAAATGCCCTGGGCACAAGCGGTAAGTATCGTGATGCCTTCAAACGAAAGGGCTTCCACCACCGTGCAGTCCTGCGCGACCTCAATGACTTGGCCAGTACTGTGAATTTTGACTTTAAAAGCCGAATTGGGAGTCACGCGGTTTGCTCCAGCGCGATCAAACGGTCAAGTATTTTCCGCGACTGCACGCCCCCACTATCTATATTGAGTAGCAAGAGCTTGCGGTCAGGATGACTGAGCAGGTTTTGTTGCTGGCGCTCCAATATCTCCCGGTCTTCAGAAAAAATCTGTCCCTGACCTTCACGGATGGAATCGGTAAGCGCTTTGTCTTGCGGGTTGAATTTGCGCGCCATCCCCCAGAAGTAGTGGATGGAGTGTTCGGTCTCCGGGGTGATGAAATCCACCACCACGCTGTAGGCCTTTTTGTCGTTGGGGGCATCGTAACCGCCGCAACCCATTGGGGCTACGCCCACCTCGATCATGACGCTGCTGGGGGGCGTGAATCGGCAGATCTGCCACCGGTCCACCAACACGTCATCGGGAAGATTGTTCCCCCGCAAGGCCATTTTCCAAAACGGCGGAGGCTCGATACCTGACATGAACCGACTGGTGGTGACTTGCTCATCCTCCACCGAGGTTTGACACGGCGATTCGTCAATTTCTTTCTGTCCAATGCTGTTGGCATGTACATAGGTCTCATGCGTCAAGTCCATGAGGTTGTCTATCATGAGCCGGTAATCGCAGGCAATGTGATACAGACCTCCGCCGTATGCCCACTCGGGGTTGTCGTACCACGCCAGGTGCCGGATATTGGTGGGGTCCGCCAGACCGGGGTCCCCCGTCCAGACCCAGATAAAACCGTAACGCTCCTGTACCGGAAACGCGCGAATGGCCGGAAAACCCCGCACCCGCTGTCCCGGCATGGCAATGGTTTTTCCGTCGCATCCCATTTCCAGGCCGTGGTAACCGCAGACCAGCGTGCCGTTGATGACCCTCCCCAAAGAAAGGGGGGCACCGCGGTGAGGACAGAAGTCTTCCAATGCAGCAACCGTGCCGTGAACTGCACGGTAAAACACAATGCTTTCACCGCAAATCTTTCGGCCCAGTGGTTTTTCTTCAATTTCATCTGGGGTACAGGCAACGTACCAGGCGTTTTTAGGAAACATGAGCGCCAGCTCCTCCTTGTCAGGTCGAACAGGAAGCCATCTTAGTTGCATGCCTGTGGATTTCGCAAGGTGTCGTCATCCACACCCGTCCGGCATCTCTTGCAGCCGCTACTTTTTCCAATGCCTGGCGCAAATAGCGAAGACGGTAGGGTTGACCCATGATGTAGGGGTGAAGCCCAATACCCATCACCAGCGCGGGAGAGCCAGGTTTTTGGGTTTGCAAGAGCATTTCGTCAAGCTGATCCGCGATCATCTGGCCGAAATCCTTGGCATCCAACTGGCGGGCAATGATCATCGGGATATCGTTGAGCTCTTGCGGGTAAGGAACTGACCAGAATGACCCGGCACTGCGGGTGCGCATGGGAACAGGCTGGTCATCATGGCACCAATTCAAGGTGTACTCATAGCCGGTCTCGGCCAGCAGATCAGGTGTCGTTAGGCTCTCTGAAATCCAGGGCGACAACCATCCAGAAACGTTTTGGCCACTGTTGAGGAGGATCTGCTGCCTGCAGTCGAGCAAAAGCTGTCGTTCCGCTTCTTCGTCAAGCACACTCTGCCGTTGCGCGTTGCTGTAACCATGACCCACCAGTTCATCACCACGTGCCACGCACGCAGCGACAAGCTCAGGGCAGTGCTCGTAGAGAGCCGTATTGATGATTGCAGCAGCAGGCAGAGACAAATTGTCGAACAGTTCGAGGCAACGCCAGGCACCGACGCGGTTGCCATACTCCCGCCAGCTGTAGTTCAATACATCGGGCTGCGGGCTGACAGGGCCAATAGCCGCGCCCATTCCTTCGCCAAACGCGAAGTGCTCGATGTTGAAGCCCAGGTACACCGCCAGTCCAGCTCCACCAGGCCACCGGTATGAGGGACGTGTGTGGATGCCAGAATAGTCAAAACGACCGTCCGGCGGGAGCGTTCCGCTGAAGAGACTTGCCATCAGTCCATCACGCAGGGATCAAGCCGGCACGAACGAGTAACCATTCGGCGCTATCGTTCCAGACGTCCATCTCGGTGATCAGTCCGTCGCGGACCACATAGCGGTCAACATAACGGTTGCCTTCAAAAGGGGTGCCATCCGGCCACTCGCCATACAAGGTTCCCAGGCTGTAGACAACCGTATCTGCTGAGTCTGTGATCGCACCCGTAATGCTGCCGACAATCTCTGTACGTTCAATACGCTTTTTCACCCATTTGTATCGCGAAGCATTAAAAGCAGTGCATTCAGTCGGGTCTTTCATGGCGCGCCCGCCGGTGAAGCGGATGCGCATGGAAGGCGACACAAATCTTCGCGCAGCCACCGGGTCGGGGATCATGATGATACGAAGAAATTCGTCAACAATTTCACCCGCTTTGACGGAACTGGCGGTTTGGCTTGGAGCAGTAATCATGCTGAATTATCAGCTAATTACCTCAACGTTTGCATTGCGGGCTACGGTGCGCCAAGAATCAATTTGTGACCTGATGAGCTTGTTAAAGTCTTCTCCATAAACATTAGGCGTACGCGGCAAGGTTTGGAGCTCTTCAAAGCGAGCGGCCAAGTCAGGGCGCGCCAATATTTCAGGAATCAAGGCGGTGAGCCTTTGGGCGATCGGTGTCGGCAGCCCTTTTGGCGCAGACAGTCCCAACCACTGCGACCCGGTGAGGTTGGCGTATCCCAGCTCAGCAAAAGTTGGGATATTGGGCAAAGCCGGCAGACGCCTGGGCGTCGAGACAGCCAGCGCACGCAAGGAGCCGGCCTTGAGCTGGGCCACATTGGTGGTGATGGGGTCAAACACGCTATCGATCTGGCCACCCAGAAGATCCTGCATGGCAGGGGCGCTTCCCTGGTAAGGCACATGGTCATGCTGGGGCGCCTTGCCTTCGATTTTGAGGAGCTCACCAAACAAATGGTTGGCAGATCCAATTCCTGAGGTGCCGTAACGAACTGGTTTTGTTCTTGCTGTGGTCACGTACTGCTCCAGAGTCTGGAATGGCGACTGTGCTCGCACCAGTAGAACCATTGGCGCCTCTACCAGGGCCCCCATGTGCGTGAAGTCGTTGACGGCATCAAAGGGCATGACTTTTCGGGTGGCCGTGGCATAAATATGAACAGCGGCGTGGCTGACCAGCAGGGTGTAGCCATCGTTAGGCTGCTTGGACACGTAATCGGTGCCAATGAGGCCGCCTGCACCAGCGCGGTTTTCAATGAGCACCGTTTGACCAAGGGCTGTAGACAGGTGTGGTGCCATCAAACGGGCGACGGTATCAACCAAACCACCCGGAGGGAACTGGGCTACCAGTTTGATAGGACCACGTGTGGGCCAAGCCGCTCCTTGTGCGCTCACGATAGCAGGTGCAGCAAGCAAGGATGCGCCGGCGGCTAGTAATTCACGACGTTTCATGATTGTCTCCAGAAAGATACCGCAATGATGCGATGTTGATTAATTAAACAAAGAACAGCGAAGTCAGACCGTCATCAGCAAAAAATATGCCAATTCGAGATTCGCGAACGCGCCTCCTTTTGGTGCATGAATGGCCGTCCTGGAGACCAGGATTTCAAACGATAGGCACAAGAGCGCGCCATTTTGAGCGTTGATAGCCTGTGAAAATTTGCTTAAATCCAGCCAAATTGGGATGATGGCTAAACATTCACAAGGCAGACTTATGGGCACAAACACCACAGACACCCTGATCCGCAACGGACGGGTCATTACCGCAACAGACGACTATGTGGCCGATGTGCTCATGCGCCACGGCGTCATTCATACCATAGGCAAAGACATAGAGGTGGGTGAAGACTGCCGGGTGGTGGATGCAGCCGGACTGTATGTTTTGCCAGGCGGAGTAGATACCCATGTCCATATGGAAAACGTGATCGGTCCAACCGTCACTTGCGACACATTTGCCAGCGGGACTAAAGCAGCTGCCTTTGGCGGCACCACCACCGTGGTGGACTTCGCGCTGCAGACTGCAACCGACTCTCCTCTGGGCGCAATTGCTCGGGCACAGCGAAGCGCAGAAAGGCAAGTGGCTGTGGACTATGGGCTGCATGTAATCATCACCCGTGTGGACGATCAGGTGCTGGCCGATGTGCGTTACGCCATGCATCATGAAGGCGTGTCCAGCTTCAAAATGTTCATGGCATACCCCGGCGTCATGATGACGGATGACGCCTCCATTTTTCGCATGCTTCGACAGGTTGGCGCTGATGGCGGTATGGTGGCCTTACATGCGGAGAACGGTACGGTGATCGACTTGCTAATCAAGGAGGCATTGGAAGCCGGTCACACGTCGCCGCGCTATCACGCGATGACACGCCCTGCCATCATGGAAGGCGAAGCCACCCACCGGGGGATTCGCCTGGCGGAGCTGGCAGAGGCACCGATTTATTTTGTGCATGTCTCCAGCAATGAGGCTCTCAAGCACATCGTTGCCGCTCGCGCAGAAGGCATTCCGGTATTTGCAGAAACCTGCCCCCACTATTTGCTGTTTGATGATTCGGTTTACAGCAGCGACGACTTTGAGATCGCCAAGTTTGTCATGACACCGCCCTTGCGCAAACCGGATGACCATAAACACCTATGGCGGGCCCTGCGCTATGACGACCTGCAAGTCATCGCTACAGATCACTGCCCGTTTTGCATGAAAGAAGGTCACTTGGGCTACCGTATGCAAAAAATGCGTGGCATTGATGATTTTTCGCTCATTCCCAACGGAGCCCCGGGTGTTGAAACACGATTGGTGAGTATTTTTGACATTGGCGTGATGCAAGGAAAACTCTCACTCAACCGGTTTGTTGA
>JBILKC010000038.1:0-13218 GCA_044376885.1 Hylemonella sp.
TGCCTAAGGAATAAATCAGGTGGTGGGCAATGGAGCTGCGTATGCCTTCAACAGTGTCAAGGGGTTGGACATTGTCAGCGAGGTTTTCGTAAAACATGGTGCTCAATCGTCAGAAAAATGTGAGGAGAAGCCGGTCGGGGAAACACAAGCAATTTTCGTGCGCAAGCTAAAGCGCATGGGGTTTGAGAGACCTGTACAGCGCCAGATACTGCGTAGCCGCCACCTGCCAGTCAAAGCGTAATTTCATGGCATTGATTTGCACCGTTTTCCAGACTTCCGGCCGGGCATGCAGTTCATGGGCGCGCACCAAGGCGGTCAGCAAGCCTTGCGCCGAGAAGTCGTCAAACACAAACCCGCAGGCGCTTGCATCTTCCAGATGCACCGGGGACGCATCGACCACGGTGTCTGCCAGACCACCAACACGGTGGACCAGCGGCAATGTGCCGTAGCGTAAACCGTAGAGTTGCGTCAGACCGCAGGGCTCGAAGCGGGAAGGCACCAGAATCACGTCTGAACCGGCAATGATGCTGTGCGCCAGATTTTCGTCATAACCGATGGTGACCGACACCTGACCGGGGTACTTGTTAGCAGCTTCCACAAAAGCCTGTTCGATCCCGGGGTCACCGCCGCCAATCAAGGCCAGTTGTGCCCCCAAACCAAGTGCGTGATCCAGAACTTCAGCCACCAGGTGCAGGCCTTTTTGCTCGGTCAGCCGGCTGACCACCCCCAACACAAGGGCGTTGGCGTCGGGCTTGAGACCCAGGGCCGCCTGCAATTGTTTCTTGGCGTTCTTTTTCCGCACTACTGAGCGCCAGTCAAAGGTTTGCGCCAGCACCGCATCGTGGGCAGGGCTCCAGACCGCATAGTCCACGCCATTCAAGATTCCCGACAGCACCGCAGAGCGTGAGCGCAGCACACCGTCCAGACCAAAACCCTGCTCGGGGGTGAGAATTTCACGTGCGTAAGTCGGGCTGACCGTGGTGATGCGGTCAGCAAACTGCAGGGCGGCTTTCATGAACGAGACCTGCCCGTAAAACTCAACACCGTCAATGCCAAAGTGGTGATCGGCCAGGCCGAGTGAGGCAAAAACCCCAGCTGGAAAAACCCCCTGGTAAGCCAGATTGTGAATCGTGAAGACAGAGGCCGCAGGGCTGGTATCAGCGACTCGATGTTGGCTCAAATACAGGGGTGCAAGTCCGGTGTGCCAGTCGTGGCAGTGCAGGATATCGGGCTGCCACTGCGTATCCAACCCGCGCGCCAAACAGGCTGCTGCCCAACTCAGCAAGGCAAAGCGCCCGGCGTTGTCCGGCCAGGGCTGTCCCCAAGCATCCAGGTAAGGATTGCCTGGTCTGTCAAAGCAAGCCGGTGCATCCAGCACATAACACGGCATTCCCGAGTCCGGCAATTCTGCGCGAATAATCCGCACCGCCGGGTCGGCTGCACTCGATGGCCCGGCACCCGCAGGCAGACTCAAAGCGGTTTGACCAGGCACATCGCCAGGCGATAAATCAGCATGTCGGACACCGGCGAGAATTGCCGGAAAACCCGGCAGGAGTATGCGCACATCACATCCGACCTGTCGCAGGGCCTGCGGCAAGGCTGCACTCACGTCAGCCAGTCCCCCGGTTTTGAGCAGCGGGAACAGTTCCGAGCAAACGTAAAGAACTTTCATGACAGGTCGTCAGGCAAATGCCCCAGGGCTTCGAGCATGGACAGGGTCACCAGCACCACCCCTTTGGCGGTGCGGTAAAAACGGCGGGCGTCTTCAGCGGCATCAAATCCGATACGCATGCCCGCCGGAATGTGGCAGCCGTTGTCCACGACCACCCGCTTGAGGTGGCAACCCGGCCCGATATCGACCTGTGGCAACAGCACAGACTCCTCCACGGTGCTGTAGGAGTGAACCCGCACGCTGGAGAAAAGAACCGAGCGGCGCACGTGCGCACCTGAAATGATGCAGCCGCCCGAGACCAGCGAGTCCACGGACATGCCACGGCGGTCGTCATTGTCGAACACATATTTGGCAGGAGGAAGCTGCTCCTGGTAGGTCCAGATGGGCCACTCCTTGTCGTACATGTCGAGTTCGGGCAGGGGATCCGTCAGGTCCAGATTGGCTTGCCAATAGGCGTCCACCGTACCGACATCACGCCAGTACGATTTGGCCTCGTCGGTGCTGCGCACGCTGCTGCTGCGAACACAGGAGAGTTCAAACGGGTGGGCCACCGCATGCCCCTTCGCAACCATGGCGGGGATCAGGTCTTTGCCGAAGTCGTGGCTGGAGCCCGGCATAACGGTGTCATTCTTGAGCGCCGCGTACAAATAGGCTGCGTCAAACACATACACGCCCATGCTGGCCAAAGCCATGCCGGGCTTGCCCGGCATGGCAGGTGGCTCGCTTGGCTTTTCCACAAACTGGAGAATGCGGCGATTGACGTCGACCGCCATCACACCAAAGGCGCTGGCCTCTTCAAGAGGAACCTCAATACAGGCTACCGTGCAACGCCCCCCTTTGGCCACGTGGTCGGCAATCAGCTTGGCGTAGTCCATCTTGTAAATGTGATCACCGGCCAACACCAGAATGTACTCAGGCTTGTGCGCATGCAGAATATCCAGGTTCTGGTAAACCGCATCGGCTGTGCCACGGTACCAGGACTCTTCATCGATGCGCTGCTGAGCCGGCAACAAATCAATGAATTCATTGAATTCACTCCGCAGGAAAGACCATCCCCGTTGCAGATGGCGCAGCAAGCTGTGCGACTTGTACTGCGTCAGCACACCAATACGACGGACTCCCGAGTTCATGCAGTTTGACAGGGCAAAGTCAATGATGCGGAATTTGCCACCGAAGTAAACCGCGGGTTTGGTTCTGCGGTCGGTCAGGTGCTCCAGGCGCGAGCCTCGCCCGCCGGCCAGCACCAGGCCTATGGTTTTGCGGGCAAGTTGCTGGGGATTGAGTTTGTCCATGATGGTCAAGCCTTATGCCGTGGGTGGAGGAAATAAATCAGTCATGTCAGGAGCTGCGGCCGTGGGCTTGGGTGATGAAGGCCAGTTCAGAGGCCACCGTTTCACCCACCTGCAACCACTCAAAGCGCCATTCCCAGCAACCCTGGGACAGCCCCGGAACATTCATGCGGTGCGCGCCATCCAGTCCCAGGACATCCTGAAAAGGATAGATCACGGTAGCAGCCACCGATTGGGACAGCGTGCGAATCAGGGCCCAATGAATCGCCACATCCGCCTGCGGCCCGACATAGCGGCGCACCCTCTCGCGCTCATGCGCTGACAGGCTGTTCCACCAGCCGACAGACGTGTTGTTGTCATGCGTGCCGGTGTAGGCGATGGTGTGGGGCACATAGTTGTGGGGCAGATAAGGGTTGCCCGGTGTGTCGCCAAACGCAAATTGCAGGATGCGCATGCCCGGAAAACCGCAGGCCAGGCGCAGGTCATTGACCTCTTGGGTGATCAGCCCCAGGTCTTCTGCAATCAGCGGCAAGGGTCCCAGGGCGCTGATCATGGCGTCAAATAGTGCTTGGCCTGGGCCGGCGCGCCATTCGCCAGTGATGGCATTGGGCTCATGCGCAGCGATTTCCCAATAGGCTTCAAAGCCGCGGAAATGATCCAGGCGCAACACATCAACACAGCTCAGTTGATGGGCCAGACGGCTTTGCCACCAGGCGAAACCATCGGCCTGCATGGCAGGCCAGTTGTAGAGCGGGTTACCCCAGCGCTGGCCAGTGGGACTGAAGTAGTCCGGGGGCACGCCTGCCACCACGCGCGTGTTGCCGGCTTCATCAAGCAGGTACTGCGCGGCATTGGACCAGACATCAGCCGAGTGGTGAGCTACAAAAATAGGAGCATCGCCGACAATAAGAATATGGGATTTCCGCGCATATTCTCGCAAATTTTGCCATTGGCTCATGAACTGCCATTGCACAAACGACCAGAATCCGATCTCTTGATCTGCCTCTCGCCTGAGCCTGTCCAGGGCATCCGGCTGGCGTTGAGCGAATTCTTGCGGCCACTGGTTCCAGGGTGAACCATACAAGCCATCGAGTGCCATGAACACGGCGTAGTCATCCAGCCAATGCGCCTGACGGCTGCAGAAATCCTGCAGCTCCAGCCGCTGCTGCGGCGTTGCCGAATGGCAAAAGCCCGACCAGGCGGCACGCAGTCGCGTCATGCGCAGTTCTGTGACTCTCGCGTAGTCACAGCGGTTGCTTTCATAGGCTGTGTCGGGTGCCCAAGGCAGCCAGCCCAGATTGACCAGACTCTCCAGATTGACCAGCAGGGGACTGCCCGCAAAGGTCGAGACACTTTGGTAGGGTGAATTTCCGGGTCCCACAGGGTTCAGGGGCAACACCTGCCACAGGCGCTGACCGGCTTTGACCAGCCAGTCAATGAAGTGATACGCCGCCGGCCCCAGATCACCACAACCGTTCGGGCCGGGCAGCGAGGTGGGGTGCAGCAAAATGCCGCTGCTTCGTCGCGTCAATACGGCAGGGGTAGCGCTCATGGTGCGGCTTGTTGAGAATCTGCCGCAGAAATGCTGGCTGCTGCGCAGTTCCCGGCCGGGTCCGAATCAATGGCCTGAACCAGCAGCCTGAGGGTTGTGGCAGACAAATCGCATACACCGGAAATAGTCGGGCCTGCGGGCGTGAGGGGTCCCGCATCCACCTGAGCGGCAGCACTGTCAAGTGCCAAGCGCCACGGCCCGGGCGGCAAGACAAACGGCAATGCGTGCAGTCCCGCGTTGAACAACAGCATCACGCGCTCGCTGGCCTGCGCATGCATGTCGGGTACTTCAGCCACCTCAATCACACAGGCAAAACTGCTTTGTGCGCGGTCCTCCCAGGCTTCATCGGTCAGGGGCTGACCGTTCGGGCCCAGCCAGGCGATATCACAGCCTGCACGGTAACCCAGCTTGCGTTCGTGAATGGGCTGCCCATGAAACCAGCGCGTATGACGCAGCGCCGGATAACGTCTGCGCAGCCCGGTCAAGCCGGCCACAAAGGACATCATGGCCTCATCCGCGTGCGTCCAGTCCAGCCAGGTGGTCGGATTGTCCTGACAGTAGGCGTTGTTGTTACCCAGCTGGCTGTGGCCCATTTCATCACCGGCCAGCAACTGGGGCGTGCCCTGTGCCAGCATCAGGGTGGACAACAGCGCCCTGCGCCAGCGCGCGCGCTGTTGCTCAACCGCCGGGTCATCGCTGGGCCCTTCAACACCTGCATTGGCAGAGAAGTTATGGCTATGGCCATCGCGGTTGTGCTCGCCATTGGCCTCGTTGTGACGGTGCCGGTAGGACGTGAGATCAGCCAGGTTAAAGCCGTCATGGGCGGTGATCATATTGATGCTGGCCTGCGGGCTGCGTCCATGGTGGCCAAACAAGTCGCTGGACGCGGTCAGTGTGCGCGCCATTTCCCCCCGTGTGCATTGGTGACCCAGCCAGTATGAGCGGGTGATGTCACGGAACTGGTCATTCCACTCCTGCCAGCCAGTGGGAAACTGACCCACCTGATAGCCGCCGACACCAATATCCCAGGGCTCGGCAATCCGCTTCAGGCGTGACAGCAGGGGGTCTTGTGCAATGGCGGCAAGCAAAGCCCCGCCGGGATGAAAGCTGTGGTGCAGCAGCGGATCGCGCGCCAGGGTGGTGGCCAGGTCAAAGCGGAAACCATCCACACCAAAAACCTGTGCCCACCAGCGCAGACTGTCCATCACCCATTGCACGTTGTGCGGCTCGCCCATGTTCAAGGCGTTGCCGCAACCGGTGGGGTTGAGGTCGTGGCCAGCACCATCCCGGGCATAGCTGCTGGCATTGTCCAGACCACGCCAACTCAGGGTCGGGCCTTTGGTATCGGCTTCAGCTGTGTGGTTGTAGACCACATCGAGCACCACCTCCAGGCCATGACTGTGCAACTGATCGACCATGGCGCGAAACTCGTCGCGCACCGTCTCTGGAGAACTGGCATAGCCGGGCTCCGGCATGAAAAAACCCAGCGTGTTGTAACCCCAGTAGTTGGTCAGGCCCAAGGCCAGCAAATGCCGTTCGTCTATGTGCAAATGCACCGGCAGCAAACACAGGGTGGTGATGCCCAGACGTTTGAAATGAGCCAGCATGGGCGCACTGGCCAAAGCAGCGTAGGTGCCCCGCAGGGGCTCAGGTATATCCGGGTGCAGACGGGTCAGGCCTTTCACATGGGCTTCGTACAGAATGGTTTTATCCAAAGCAATTCCCGGACCCGGGGTAATTTGCCTGCCTGCTTCAAGCTCTTTGGCCAGATCAATCACGCAGGCTTTGGGAACCCTGCTGGCGTTGTCATGCGGATCGGCCGCTTCCTGCCCCGAATCGTTGAATACCGATCCGCACTCCAGCGATAAGAGTCGTTTGTCACCCACCAGTGCGCGCGCGTAAGGGTCTATCAGCAGCTTGGCCGGGTTGAAGCGGTGGCCGGCAGCGGGCTCAAAGGGACCTTGTGCACGCAGGCCGTAAAGCTGACCGGCCTCGATGCCTGGCAAAAAACCGTGCCATACACCGTCGGTCTGCACAGGCAAGCGCAGGCGTGCGGTCTCAAGCTGGCCCGCCTTGTCATACAGGCAGCAGTACACGGCAGTGGCATGGCAGGAAAATACAGCCAGGTTCATACCGCTGAGGCCATCACAGGTTATCAGGCTGGCCCCCAGCGGCCAGGGTTTGCCGGGCAGACAGGTCTTGACGTCAAGGCTGGCGGTGCTGGTCATCATGGAGCAGGTCCGGGCTCGAGCCAGAGTACGGCCAGCGGTGGCAGGTTTAAACAAACCGAGTGCGCGTGGCCATGCGCGGGAACATCCTGGGCCATGACCGCGCCGAAGTTCCCCACACCACTGCCAGCGTAATGCGCAGCATCGGTATTCAGGCATTCCCGCCAGAGCCCGCCCTGGGGCACGCCCAAGCGGTAGCCCATGCGCGGAACCGGCGTGAAGTTGCAGGCCACCAGCATCTGCGCCTGGGGCGTGTGGCCATAGCGCATGAAGCCGAAAACACTGTGGCTGCGGTCATTGACCTCCACCCATGCAAACCCGCCGGACTCGTCGTCACGCTGATGCAAGGCGGCCCGGCTGCGGTAGAGGTGGTTGATGTCGCGCACCAGACTTTGCACGCCCCGGTGGCCGGGGTCATCCAGCAACTGCCAGTCCAGTGAGGCGTCGTGGTTCCACTCGCGGGGCTGTGCCAGCTCAGAGCCCATGAACAACAGCTTGCGCCCGGGGTGGGCATACATCAGGGCAAACAGGGACTTGAGGTTGGCCAACTTTTGCCAGGCGTCGCCCCACATGCGGGAATACAGCGAGCCCTTGCCGTGCACGACTTCGTCATGCGAGAGCGGCAACACAAAGTGCTCACTGTAGGCATACATCATGGCAAAACTGATCTGGTCATGGTGGTACTGGCGCACCACAGGATCGCGCTGAAAGTACGACAAGGTGTCGTGCATCCAGCCCATATTCCACTTGTAGTTAAAGCCCAGGCCACCCACCCAGGGCGGCGCAGACACGCCCGGAAACGCAGTGGACTCTTCAGCCATGGTGACCGACCCCGGAGCCTGCTGACCGATCACGCGGTTGGTATCGCGCAGGAAATCAATGGCCTCCAGGTTTTCACGACCGCCATTTTTATTTGGTATCCACTGCCCATGCGCGCGGCTGTAGTCGCGGTAGAGCATGGAAGCCACAGCGTCCACCCGCAGCCCATCGATGCCGTAGCGCTCAATCCAGAACAGGGCATTGCCCACCAGAAAGTTGCGTACCTCGGCACGACCGAAGTTGTAAATCAGGGTGTTCCAGTCCTGATGAAAACCTTCGCGTGGGTCGGCATGTTCGTATTGGGGTGTTCCATCAAACCGGGCCAGGGCATGCGCGTCGGTCGGGAAGTGGCCTGGCACCCAATCCAGTATCAGCTGCAAGCCCGCCGCGTGAACCGCAGAAACGAAGGTGCTGAAATCCTGGGGTGATCCATAACGGGCTGTGGGCGCGTACAAGCCGGTTGGCTGATACCCCCACGACGCATAAAACGGATGCTCATGGATGGGTAACAGTTCAATGTGCGTGAAGCCCATATCCACCACATAAGGAATCAGGGTGGTGGTGAGAAAGTTCCAGTCCGGAACATCCCCGTCTTGGCGTCTCCAGGAGCCCGCATGCACTTCATAAATGCTGATGGGCGCATTCAGTGCATTGGCAGCCCGGCGGATGCTGCTGCGCCCGTTGACCGGCTCAGGCAAAGCCATCACACGCGCTGCGTTGCCCGGCGGCAACTCGGTGCTCAGCGCATAGGGATCGGTTTTCAGCACGCGCTGGCCATCAGCGCCCAGGACATCGAACTTGTACAAGGCACCAGTCTCAACGCCTGGCACAAACAACTCCCAGACGCCGCACTCCCGGCGAAAACGCATGGGATGGCAACGGCTGTTCCAGAGGTTGAAGTCTCCTGCCAGTGACACCTGCCTGGCATGGGGTGCCCAGACCGCGAAAGCCACGCCTGCCACATGCTGCAAGGTGCAGGGATGCGCGCCCAGTTTCTCCCAGGGTCGCAAATGACTGCCCTCCTTGAGCAACCACACATCGGTATCACCCAGCCAGGGACCAAAACGAAACGCATCCTCCATGCACCGGCTGCCCAGGCTGGAACTGATGCGCAACAGGTAAGCGCTTGGGTCCTGGGTTAGCCAATCGCCCACAAACAAAGCGCTGCCATGAACAGGCGCCAGCGCCAACAGCACTTCATGGGTGTCACGGCTGACCAGTTGAACGCTGTGCGAACCCGGCAGGTAGGCGCGAAAACGGTAATGTCCTGCCCGGCCACTGGCGTGCGGGCCCAGGCTGGCGAAAGGGTCCTGGCACCGCCCTTCCTGGAGCGCCAGAGCGAGTCGGCGTTCTGCCTCATGGTCGACCTGAACTTCAGCACTAGAGCCGCCACTGTCAAGGTCGTGTGAGTCGCTCATGGTGGTGTTTAGCTGGTCATGGTTTATTGTGACTGAGCGGACCTGATTTATGAGCGCAGCTGAAAAGAAATTCAAGACATTTCAATTCTGGCGGCAATCACCTTGTCTATGCGCTTGCCGTCCAGGTCCACCACCTCAAACCGCCAGCCTACGCAATCCACGCGTGCACCGGTTTGCGGCAGCTCGCCGCTGACCGACATCAACAGCCCGGCGACCGTGTTGTACCGCCCCCGGTCTTCTTCCGGCAAATCCCGGATACCGAGCCGGTTTTTAAGTTCGCCTACCGGCATCATGCCGTCAATCAGCCAGGAGCCATCCTCCCGCAAGGTGGCCCACGCCTCGACCTGGGCCTGGGGCTTGAGCTCTCCGGTAATGGCTTCGAGCAGATTGCCGGGCGTCAACAAGCCCTGGACCACGCCATATTCGTCCACCACAAACACCATGCGCCCCGAACGGGCACGAAACTGCTCGACAAGCTCCATGCCAGACAAGGTTTCAGGAACAAACACCGCCGGCAGCGCGTGTGACTCAATGGTTCCCGCATGGGCTTCACCCAAAGCGATGAGTTGCCCCACACTGATGATGCCCACCACTTCGTCCAGGGAACGACGGCATACCGGATACCAGGAGTGAACAATAGGCTCATCCGAATCACCCAAGCGTTCAACCGCGTGCGCAAGGCTCTGGGCTACCGAGTGGCTGGCTTCGAGCCACTGGATGTCCGAACGCGGCACCATCAGCGAGGTCAGCGGTCGCTCGTCAAGCAGAAAAACATTCTGAACCATCTGGTGCTCATGCGCCTCGATGACACCAGCATCAACGCCCTCCTCCAGACTGTGGGCAATCTCCTCCTCAGTGACTACATGGGCTCTGGCAGTGTCGATGTGCAGCAACTTGAGCGTGCCCTGGGTTGTCGCAGACAGGAGCATCACAAACGGACGGGCAGCCGTAGCCAGCCACAGCATGGGGCGAGCCATCCAGCGCGCCACCGGCTCGGGGTAAAGCTGCCCGATCCGCTTGGGCACCAACTCGCCAAAAATGATGGTCACAAAAGTAATCACGGTGACCACCAAGGCGGTCGCGGTGAGATCGGCCACCCGGTCTGACAGGCCCCAGGATTGCAGCCTGGCCGCAACGCCGCTGCTGAAAGCTGCTTCGCCCACAATGCCGTTGAGCACGCCGATGGAGGTGATACCGACCTGCACGGTCGACAAAAACTGGTTGGGGTTGGCCAGCAAGGTCAGGGCGGCCTTGGCACCGCCATCACCCGCCTCGGCCATGCCGGTCAGCCGGGCTTTGCGGCTGGCCGCGAGCGCCAACTCGGACATGGCAAACGCGCCGTTGAGCACAATCAGGAAGACGATAAGGAAAAATTCCATGAAACCCAAGCGAAAATGAACACATGGCACTTTACTTGATTGGCGATGTCCAGGGCTGTGATGATGCTTTGCAACGCCTGCTCGATGAAATTTCTTTTTCCCCCAGTCGCGACACCCTGTATGTGCTGGGGGACCTCGTCAACCGCGGGCCTGACTCTGCTGCCGTGTTGCGCCGCTTGACAAGTTATGCCGGTTCTGCCCAATGCCTGTTGGGCAACCATGACCTGCACCTGCTGGCTGTTGCAGCCGGTGTGCGACGTGCCCACCGCAAGGACACGCTCGATGAGGTCTTGCAAGCCCCTGACCGCCAGGCGCTGCTGGACTGGCTGGCCCAGCAGCGCCTGGCGATACATCTGGATACTCAGGGTCAAGAACTTTTAATGGTCCACGCCGGCGTACTGCCTCAATGGAGTGCTAGCCAAACAATAGCACTTGCGGCAGAGGTTGAGGCCGTCCTGCGCAGCAAGGACAGGCTGGAATTTCTGTCGCAAATGTTCGGCAACAGCCCGGACCGCTGGACCGATTCGCTGACAGGCGCAGACCGGCTACGGGTGGTAGTCAACGCGTTGACTCGGCTGCGTTTTTGCACGGCCCAGGGGCAGATGGAGTTTGAGACCAAAGGGGGCGCGGACGCAGCGCCGCCAGGGTTTATGCCCTGGTTTGAGGTCCCGCAGCGTCAAACCAGCCCCATCACCGTGGCTTTTGGCCACTGGTCAACCCTGGGCTGGCTGGATCGCACAGATGTGCTGTCCATGGACAGCGGCTGTGTCTGGGGCGGATCGCTCAGCGCGGTTAGGCTGGGCACTCCCTCTAAAACCAATTCCCCGGCACCGCACCCGGCAGCTTTGCAGTTCGAACTGATTGCGGTGGCTTGCGCAGCTGTGCAAACGCCGTCCGGGCAGAAAAGACTTGTTGGGTCTTAATTTATTGGGTCTTGAACAGCGCTGCGACGTTGCGCTTGACCTTGATGTTGGCTGAAATACTGCGCGCCGTGGTTTGCCGGGGTGTGGCTTCCCAGGAGGGGGCTGCATCCGTGGCGGGTGCCTCATAGGGCTTGTCAAAAAACGGGTCGCGCTGCACAGGCACTGGGCGGCTGGCGTCACGGCGCGACCCACGGTCCTGGCCCGGTCGTCCGGCTCTTTCCTCACGCGACTCGTCGGCTGCATACATGCGCCGGCCATCGTTGATGCGGCCTTGGCGCCGGATGTCAGGGATGTCCTCTTCAAACTCGATAGGCTCAAGCTCGATCCTGGTCTTGATCAGTTTTTCAATATCCGTCACCAGCCTGGCGTCCTTGCCCGAAGCAAAGCTCACCGCCAGACCGGAGGCACCGGCGCGACCGGTGCGGCCGATGCGGTGCACATAATCTTCGGCACTGAAAGGAATGTCAAAGTTAAAGACGGCCGGCACATCCTTGATGTCCAAGCCGCGGGCAGCCACATCGGTGCACACCAGCAAATCAACCTCGCCCTTCTTGAAGGCATCGAGTGCCTTGAGGCGCTCATCCTGGCTTTTGTCGCCGTGCAGGGCCGCGGTTTTCAGGCCTTCGTGTTCCAGCGAGCGTGCCAGCCGGGCGCAACCCAGCTTGCTGTTGACAAACACAAACGCCTGCTTCATGCCGCGCTGGCGCAGGATCTGGTGCAAGGCGCGCCGTTTGTCGTCTTCGTTGACGTTGTAGAAATGCTGCTCCACGGTGGCTGCGGTGGCGTTGGAACGTGCCACCTCAATCGTGATCGGGTTTTGCAGGTAACTGTTGGCCAGGCGCTTGATTTCAGGCGAAAAAGTTGCCGAAAACAGCAGCGTCGTGCGCTGTTTGGGCAGGTAGGACAGAATGCGCTGCAGATCGGGCAAAAACCCGATGTCCAACATGCGGTCGGCTTCGTCGAGCACCACATACTCCACCTGGTTAAGCACCGCGTTCTTGGCCTCAATGTGATCCAGCAGCCGCCCAGGCGTCGCCACCAGCACTTCAACGCCTTTTTTCAGCTCCAGGGTTTGGGGTTTCATGTCCATGCCGCCAAACACCACCGCACTGCGCAGGTTGGTGTACTTGGCATACAGCTTGACCTGCTGGGCCACCTGGTCGGCCAGTTCACGGGTGGGCAACAGCACCAGAGCACGCACCGGATGCCGGGCGGGGGAAGTGGATGCGTTTTCATGCTTGAGCAACCGGTGCAGCAAGGGCAAGGAAAAAGCGGCGGTTTTGCCGGTGCCGGTCTGGGCTGCGCCCATCACGTCCCGGCCGGTCAGCACCACGGGAATGGCCTGGGCCTGGATGGGCGTCATCGACTCGTAGCCCATTTCGGAAACTGCCCGGGCAATCGGTTCTGCAAGCTGCAGTTGGGCAAAGGCCATGACCGCGGTGTCAGCCGTCAGTACGTTGGAAGCAATGACCGGTAGGGTGGCCGGCTCAGCGTTGGGGAGTGTTTGGGTTTCAGTATTCAAGTCGTTGCAGAAAATAAGCCAATGAATTGTGCTATTCAATCAATAGCGGGTATTGCCCTGTGATCAAGGGATTAATCCCATTATCGCCCAGAACGGTCAAGCCCTGGGCAAGGTCACGCCGCGCTGGCCCTGGTACTTGCCGCCCCGGTCTTTGTAGCTGGTTTCGCAGACGTCATCCTTGTCGCTCTCAAAAAACAGCACCTGGGCGCAGCCCTCGCCGGCATAGATTTTGGCCGGCAGCGGCGTGGTGTTGGAAAACTCCAGCGTCACATAGCCTTCCCACTCGGGCTCAAAAGGCGTCACGTTGACAATGATGCCGCAGCGCGCATAGGTGCTTTTGCCCAGGCAGATGGTCAGCACATTGCGCGGAATCCGGAAGTATTCCACCGTGCGCGCCAGCGCAAAGCTGTTGGGCG
>JBILKC010000266.1:0-4018 GCA_044376885.1 Hylemonella sp.
TTGTGATCCGACCTATTACAAGTGGAACCAGTGGCTGTTCCTCAAGATGCTGGAAAAAGGTATTGCCTATCGCAAGACACAGGTCGTCAATTGGGACCCGATTGACCAGACGGTACTGGCCAATGAGCAGGTGATCGACGGCAGGGGCTGGCGTACCGGTGCCGTGGTGGAAAAGCGCGAGATCCCGGGGTATTACCTCAAGATCACTGGCTATGCGCAGGAGTTGCTTGACCACGTGCAAATCGGCAATGACAAAGCCACGCTCAATGGCTGGCCCGACCGTGTACGCCTGATGCAGGAAAACTGGATCGGCAAGTCCGAAGGTGTGCGCTTTGCCTTTACCCACCATGTTAAGGGTGCTGATGGACAGCTCATTGACGGCGGCCGGATGTATGTTTTTACTACCCGGGCCGACACCATCATGGGCGTCACATTTTGCGCTGTGGCTCCCGAACATCCACTGGCCACGCACGCTGCCTTGACCAATCCGGAGTTGGCGGCTTTTATCGAGGCTTGCAAGACAGGCGGCAATACGGAAGCCGAATTGGCTACCCAGGAAAAAAAGGGCCTGGCCACTGGCCTGTTTGTCACGCATCCACTCACAGGCGACAAAGTAGAAGTGTGGGTGGGCAACTACGTTTTGATGAGTTATGGCGACGGCGCAGTGATGGGAGTGCCGGCGCACGATGAGCGGGATTTTGCGTTTGCACTCAAATACAAACTGGCGATCAAGCCGGTTGTCGAGGTGCCAAACGCTTTGGTTTTCGACGACTCTGTTTGGCAGGACGGGTATGCCGAAAAAGGCGCTGGCATTGCCATTAACTCCGGTAAGTACAACGGTCTGTCTTTCAAGGCTTGCGTAGATGCCGTTGCGGCTGACCTGAGCGTCAGAGGCCTGGGTGAAAAGAAAACCACTTGGCGGCTGCGCGACTGGGGCGTGAGCCGCCAGCGCTATTGGGGCACGCCTATCCCGATCATTCATTGCGATGAACACGGTGCCGTGCCTGTGCCTGAAAAAGACCTGCCCGTGGTTTTGCCATTGGACTGCGTACCCGATGGTTCTGGCAATCCGTTGCACAAGCACGAAGGCTTCCATGCTGGTGTGGTCTGCCCTATCTGCGGCAAGTCAGCCCGGCGCGAAACCGACACCATGGACACCTTTGTGGACAGTTCCTGGTACTTCATGCGTTACTGCGACCCTCTCAACAGAGAGGCGATGGTGGCTGCAGGCTCCGACTACTGGATGCGTGACCAAAACAAGGTTACAGGTGGCAGTGGCATGGATCAGTACATTGGCGGGATTGAGCACGCCATCCTGCACCTGCTCTACGCCCGTTTTTGGACCAAAGTGATGCGTGACATGGGCCTGGTATCGGTGGATGAACCCTTCACCAAGCTGTTGACCCAGGGCATGGTGCTCAATCACATCTACTCAATCAAAACACTGAATGGCGGTGTTGAGTATTTCTGGCCGCATGAGGTTGAGGATATTCATGATGCGTCAGGCAAGGTGACCGGCGCAAAACTCAAGGAAACCAAAGGTGTGTGGCCTGCGGGAACGCTCATTACCTACGAAGGTGTGGGTACCATGAGCAAGAGCAAAAACAATGGCGTAGACCCCCAGGAGCTGATTGAAAAGTATGGCGCGGACACGGCCCGTCTGTACGTTATGTTCACGGCCCCGCCAGAGGCCACGCTGGAGTGGAATGACGCTGCGGTAGAGGGCTCGTACCGCTTTTTGCGTCGTGTCTGGAACTTCGGCTACAAATTGTTTGCCATGGATTGGGGTTCTATCAACGCAAGCATCAAAGGTGCGAAAGAACTGAAAGACATCACGTTTGGTGTCCAAGCCAAGGCACTCCGCCTGGAAATCCATACCCTGCTCAAGCAGGTTGACTATGACTACCAGCGCATGCAGTACAACACCGTGGTCTCGGGTGCCATGAAGATGATCAACACCCTTGAAGATGCGGCTCTGGCGCTAGCCAAGGCGTCATCCGGAGATTCTGGTGCGGGAAACCCCGATTTGCAGGTGGCTGTGGTGGAGAGCTTCGGAATTTTATTGCGCTGCATGTATCCGGTAACGCCGCATATTGCTCAGAGTTTGTGGGTGGGGCTGGGTTATGCCGGGGTTTTGGGTGATCTGCTTGATGCCCCCTGGCCGCAGGTCGATGAAACGGCTTTGCAGCAGGACGAACTGGAATTGGTTTTGCAAATCAATGGCAAATTGCGTGGTGCAATCCGTGTGCCTTCAACGGCCAGCAAATCTGAGATTGAAGCGATTGCCTTGACTCACGAGCTGGTGCAAAAACAACTGATGGGCGGTGGCGCAGCCAAGCGAGTGATTGTGGTGCCCGGGCGGCTGGTCAATATTGTGATATGACCATGGAGCCTTTGTACGCTTCTCAAGCTGCTACGAGTCCAGCCCTGTCACGCCGTCTTTTCGGGCAAGTCACGCTCAGCCCGGTTCTGGTTGTGTTCAGTGGTGTGGTGACTTGTAATCTTTCTGCCTGCGGTTTCGCACTGCGCCAACCACCGCAGTTTGCATTTAAATCGCTGTACGTCGGGGTTCCGGAAACATCACTGTTCGGCATTGAATTGCGGAGAAATCTGGCCGCGTTGGCTAACGTACAACTGATTACCGATCCTGCCCGCCAACAAACTGCTGATGTGATTTTGGACATCTTGCAGGAGCAGCGTATCAAAACCGTGGTTGGTATCAGTGCGGCAGGTCAGGTGCGCGAATTTCAATTGCGGTTTATTTTGCGCTTCAGGCTGCGCACAGCAAAGGGCCGGGAACTGATTGAACCCACCGAGCTGGCGCAGCAACGTGACATCAGCTTCAATGAGGCAGCGGTGTTGGCCAAAGAGGCTGAAGAAGCGCAACTCTACCGGAATATGCAGACCGACTTGGTTCAGCAAATCCTACGCCGTCTGGCTGCCGTGAAAGAACTTTGAACCCTCTGAGTGAAATCTGGCTAATTCCCCAAAGATTCAGATGCAGCTCGCACCTCAACAGCTCACCACCCACTTGAAAAAAGGTTTGAAGAGCTTGTATGCCTTGCACGGGGACGAGCCACTTCTGCTTAATGAAGCAGCTGATGCCATCCGTGCCGAGGCCCGCCTGCAGGGCTTTACCGAGCGCACTTCACATACAGTGGCCGGTGCTCGTTTCGACTGGAGCGAGGTGCTGGCCTGCGGAGGATCACTGAGTTTGTTTGCTGACAAGCAGATCGTAGAGGTTCGAATTCCTTCGGGTAAGCCAGGCAAAGAAGGTAGCGCAGCTTTGCAGCAAATGGCGGAGCAGTCACGCGACAACGACACCACCCTGACGTTGGTCTTGTTGCCGCGGCTAGACAAGCTGACCCGTTCCACGGCCTGGTTTGGCGCTCTGGAAAATTCGGGGGTAACGCTACAGTTCGATCCGGTTGAGCGTACGGCACTGCCGCAGTGGATTGCGCAGCGCCTTGCACTCCAGGGTCAGCGTGTTGCTCAAGGCGATGAAGGGCAACGTACCTTGCAATTCTTTGCTGACCGGGTAGAAGGTAATCTGCTCGCAGCCCATCAGGAAATTCAGAAGTTAGCGCTGTTATATCCGGTTGACGCGAAACCGGATTCGGCAGTTTTGGGATTCGAGCAGGTGGAAAGTGCAGTCCTCAATGTCGCTCGCTACGATGTGTTCAGACTGTCCGAAGCGGTGTTGGCCGGCCAGATGCAGCGCGTGCAGCGCATGCTCGATGGGCTGCAGGCTGAGGGTGAAGCCGAGGTGCTGGTGCATTACACCCTGAGTGAAGACATCCGGGCGTTAAAGCGCGTCAAGGATGCCATTCGCCAGGGGCGTCCCCTGCCGATGGCCCTCAAAGAGCAGCGAATTTGGGGCCTGCGCGAGCGCCTGTTTGAGCGCGTTCTTCCTCGGCTCTCCGAGCTCACCTTGAGCAACTTGCTGCATTCTGCACAGCTGGTCGATGGCATTGTGAAAGGTCTGCATACACCCGAGTGGCCCGCCAATGGGTGGCAG
>JBILKC010000267.1:0-4001 GCA_044376885.1 Hylemonella sp.
ACACTTACCCTGTCGACGGTGGAAACGCGAAGTACTGCCGTAACACCCTTGAGCGTGGCAAATGCGGCCAGGCCCATGACCAACATGACGACCAGTGACTTCAAACTTCCGGAGCCGACCCGCACCAGCGTTTTGCTTCCACAGCCAGACGCAAGCACCATGCCAAAACCAAATAACGCACCACCGCAAGCAGCAGACAGCCAGATCCAGCGGTTACTGGCATGAATGGTTTTAGCGGGGTCAATCAGGCCCGTGTAAACCAGCAAGCCAAAGCCGGCCATCGCGACACCGACGGCAAGGCCCCACTGGCGCATACGGGTCCAGTCATCCATGTTGACGATATCGCTAACCGCCCCCATGGTGCAAAAATGGGTACGCTGGGTGATAGCGCCAAACGCAAGCGATAACAGAAAGGAAAGCACCAGAACCTTCGTGGTCAGTGCAGAAAACTCAGAAAGTTCCATAGGCCAATTGGTGAGCAGTTTCAGCGATTACTTAGAAAAAAGGAGGCCTAGAGGTCACTAGACGACTCTTCCGAATGAAGCTTATTTCAGCCTGGACAAACGCTCTTTGGCAGCAGATGCCGCTTCCGATTGCGGATAAGCCTTTATCAGGTCTTCCAGCGTTTTGCGCGCAGCTTTCGTATCTTTAAGTTCGACTTGGCAATTGGCGATCGATAAAACGGCCTCGGGCGCTCTGCTGTGGTCTGGCGACTGGGCAAGCATGCCACGGAAATTCAAAACTGCTTCTTTGTAGTCACGCGTCGCGTACTGGGCATTACCTAGCCAGAACAGGGCTGAAGGCCCATAGCCACCCTGACCGTGACGCCTGATGAAGTCAGCAAACATGGTTTGGGCATTTGCAAACTCACCTTTTCGAAACACGCCAAGAGCAAGGTCAAAATCACGTTTCTCGGCGGGCTCAGCCATGAACTCCCGGCCATCAACACTGACTTTCAAGGGCTCCAACTTGCGCACTCGTTCTTCAAAACCTTGCACAGTGTCTTTTTGACGGCGCTGCAGCTCAGAGATTTCCCTGGCCAGTTGTTCATTCTGACCTTGCTGTTTGGCAAGATCAGCCCGCAACAATTCAATTTGATTTTGAAGCTCAAGCAAACTTCTGCGCAGTTGTGACGTATCTTCAGTCGCTCTGCGGGTTTCTTCCGCAACGCGCTTCTCACCTTCAACCCGGCCCGCTTCTATGCGCTGTCGCAAATCGAGAATAGCGCGACGGGCCTCTTCGTCGTCGAACAAACCAGCATGGCTCGACATAGCCAGACCAAGCATCAGCGCAGCAGCGGCAACTTTAGGAAAAGTCTTCATTCGACCAGAGACATGCATATTGAAAGGTCAGGAGTATGAAACTGTTAACGGTAGCTGATCTCAGCACGACGGTTCTTGGCCATCGAGGCTTCGTCACTACCCGTTGCAGCCAGCTTCTCTTTGCCAAAGCTCACCGCTTCCATTTGTGCGTCTGCTACCCCGAGCAATATCAAGGCACGACGCACGGCCTCTGCACGCTTTTGACCAAGCGCCAGGTTGTATTCACGTCCTCCGCGCTCATCGGTATGCCCCTCAATGGCAACTTTTCTGGTTTTATCCGCCTTGATAAATCTTGCCTGGGCTTCAATCACGGCTTGAAACTCAGGCTTGATGACAAAACTGTCGTAATCAAAATACACCAACCTGGACAGGGAGGAGAAGGCATTTTGATGAGATGCATTCAGATCAACAGGTGCGACTGCGGTTCTGGCTACTCCGGGGCTGTCAGAAGCTCTAGAGCCGACTGCAACAGAACCAGGATTAACAGTTGAACCGCTGCGGTCTTCGACAGGCACTTCGTCTAACTTAACGGTTGAACCACAACCAGACAGGAAAATAGAAACACCAACCGCCGATAGCCAACTTTTCATCAACATCATCAAACTCCTGTATTAAATATTGTTACTTTTGCACCGGGCCCCAATCGGGCTCCCTTATATCGCCTACCTGGCCTGAAAGACGTGCTTTGATCTTGCCATCAACCGTAGTTGTCATCAAAGCTTCCCGATCCTGTTGTTTGGTCGCGTAGACAATCAAGCGCCCGTTGGGTGCAAAACTGGGACTCTCATCAGCAGTAGTATCGGTGATCGCAGTGACGTTGGCGTTGGCCAGTTCCATCACGTGCAATTTAAAAGCCCCGTTGATTCGCGATATATAAGCCAGAAAACGACCGTCTGGGCTGATTGCCGGTGATATGTTGTACGTTCCGTTAAACGTTACTCGGTCTGCATTGCCGCCATTTGAAGGCATCCGGTAAATCTGGGGTGAGCCCCCCCGGTCACTGACAAAGTAAATACTTTTGCCATCTGGCGAATAAACCGGCTCCGTGTCGATGCTTGCAGACTGTGCCAGTCGGCGTGGCTCACCGCCTGCCACCGCGTCTATGGCATACAACTGAGAGCCGCCATCCCGGCTGAGTGTCACCACCAGAGTGCGGCCATCCGGTGACCATGCCGGGGCGCTGTTTGAGCCTCGGAAATTTGCCACCAAACGACGCTTGCCGCTGACCACATCATGTGAATACACCACTGGCTTGCGGGATTCAAATGACACATAAGCCAGCTGAGATCCGTTGGGTGACCATGCCGGGGAAATGATGGGCTCTGGGCTGGACAGCGCTGCCTGGGCGTTTTCACCATCTGCATCGGCCACCCAGAGGTTGTAACGCTGTGCTGCACGCGTGACATAAGCAATCCGGGTAGAAAAAACACCTTTGTCGCCGGTGAGTTTTTCATAAACAAAATCAGCCACACGATGTGCAGCCAGACGCAGATCTGCCTGGCTTACTGCAAAACTCTGCCCACCCAGATCCTGACCGCGAACAACATCCCAAAGCCTGAAGCGAACATCAAACCGTCCGTCAGCCAGACGCGTGACGCTTCCGCTGACCATGGAATCAGCCCCTTTTTGACGCCAGAAGGAAAGATCCGGTCGTGAGGTCTCATCCAAATTGCCAGTTACCCCGGAGACTTGACGGAATTGACCGCTACGCTCAAGATCAGCCAGCACAATCGCCCCGATTTTTTGAGGAGCAAGCTCATCGCCTCGGAAAGACAGGACGGCAATAGGTAGTTGCGTCATTCCCACGCCAGAGACTTCGACCCTGAATTGAGCCTGGGCGGGCAATCCAAGAACTAGAAAAAACAGGACTGATAAAAATCGCTTCATGACCGCATTATCCCAATCTTGTGATCACACCATCATCATCGAGTCTTTGGCGTGAATAACCCAGTGTTGGCAAAGTCAAGTTTGATTTTTCACGCGCCTTCACGCGTTTTGCATTTTCAGACTCCTCCTTGCGAGAGACTTCGGCATGCCAGAGGTGGAACACCTCGGTTGCGCAAAAGCCGTTTTTTCGAAAGAGCCCGCAGTTATGCAAACGCAAAACAAAGTCAGCATCTTCATGGCCCCAACCGACAAAAGACTCATCAAAGCCATCTACTCGCTCAAAATCAGAGCGCCAAACACCCATATTGCAACTGCGAATACCCTTCCAGGTAAAGGTCTGTTGACGACGAAATGACAAGTCAGGCAACCTGATAAGGCCAGTCAGCTTGCTGGCTTGACCTTTCAGGTATTGAGAAAACCAAAACATCCAACTCCGAGCTGAAATTTGCTCCTGATCACGTGTAATCCGAAGCGTCAAGTCAGGAGACAGCATGACACGGCTGCCATTGACAAAATACCCGGCTTGCGCCAAGCGACGATGCTGCGCAATAAAGTCTTTTTCGGGAACGCAATCCCCATCCAGAAACACAATGTACTCACCGTGAGATGCCGCTACGCCACGATTTCTGATTCGGGCTGCCGTAAAGCCCACATCTGGATGCCACACATGGGTTACTTTGAGCAATTTCGCAGCTGGTGTACCGAGAATTGCATTGACATGCTCTTCAGCTGAACCATCGTCAGCCACAACCACACTAAACTGTGAATCGTTTTGATATTGAAGGCCCTCCA
>JBILKC010000268.1:0-3973 GCA_044376885.1 Hylemonella sp.
GAGGTGGATATTCTCAGGGCCGCGGCGGTAGCCGGTGGCGCGCCAAGGACGATCAGCAATAACAGCGCGCCCATGAGGGAAAAGTGGGCCTGTGCAGACAGTCCGGCATCAACGGCAGCTACCGCCCCCGAGCCGAAAATCAGCACCGGTATGCACAGCGGCAGGACCAACAGCAGGATCAACACGCCCCCGTTGCGCAGGCCAAGCGTCAAGGCCGCGCCCACACCCCCCATCAGGCTCAGGGTGGGCGTACCCAGCAGCAGGCTGATCACCAAAGTGGCAATGGCAGGACCGCTCATGTCAAACAGTAAGCCCAGCACCGGTGACACCAGAATCAGGGGAAGGCCGGTCAGGAGCCAGTGCGAAAACGCTTTGGCAGCCGCAATCAGCACCGTGGATTGCCGCGAAATCAGCATTTGCTCAAGCGAGCCATCGGCATGGTCCCCGGCATACAGGGTGTTCAAAGACAACATGGCCGAAAACAAGGCACAGACCCACACAATGCCCGGGGCAATGGTGCGCAGGGTGTTGGATTCGGGACCCACACCCAAGGGGAACAGACTGGTTGCCACAATGAAAAAGGCAACCGGCAGCAGGGCGTCAACGCGCCTGCGGCTGGCCAGCCGCAGCTCGCGCCCGATCATGATGGCAAACACGCTGGGGTTGGGGCTTGTCATGACGAGCCCGCCCTGTCCAGATCCAGTTCCTGTATGCCTGCACCCTTGAGGGTGAGCGTCAGATGGCTGGTCAGCAAAACGCTGCCTTGACGCGCCAGGTGTTCTTCAATCAACCGTTTCACTATGTCGATGCCATCGGAGTCCAGGGCATCAAACGGTTCGTCGAGCACCCACAGTGAGGGCTTGTCTTCCAGCGCAAGCCGTGCCAGGGTTACCCGTTTGCGCTGGCCTTGCGAGAGGGTGCGTACCTGACGGTTGCGCCGGTGGTGGATGGCCAGTCGCCGAAGGGCGGCATCCAGGCGCTGTGCACCGCTGTCCCTTTGGTGCAGACAGGCCAAAAATTGCAGGGATTCGTGCGCGGTCAGATCCTCCTTGAGGCCGCTGGCATGGCCCAGGTAAACCAGCTGGTCGTGAAAATCATCGGACTTGCGCAATGGTTCACCTGCCCAGGTGATTTGGCCGTCGTCAGCTTGTGCCAGTCCGACGACCAGCCTGAGCAGAGAAGTCTTGCCACGACCGTTTTGGCCACGCAACCAGAGCAGCTGGCCGGGGCCGACTGTGAAGCTGAGGTTCTTGAATAGCCACTCGTCACCGCGACGCAGGGCCAATTGTTGGGCTGAAAGCATGAAGGATGGAAACTGACGCAAGCGCTTATTTTATCGGTTGGGCAGACTGTCCAATAAGCGCGTCCGTCACGCCGCTGCCGACAGCTCCAAATGCAACAGGGCTTGCTTTCGTTCCAGCCCTCCCGCATAACCCGTGAGCGAGCCATCTGCACCGAGCACGCGATGGCAAGGCACCACGATGCTGATCGGGTTGCGCCCAATGGCGGCGGCCACCGCCCTGACGGCGCTCGGTCTGCCCATGTGCTGACTCAGTCCGCCATAGGTGTGGGTTTTCCCGTAAGGAATTTCCCCCAAAGCCTGCCAGACGGTTTGCTGAAAGCCGGTGCCGTAACCCAGATCCAGCGGCAACTGGAAGACTTGTCGTTGACCGCTGAAGTATTCGTCCAGCTCTTGACGGGCCTGAACCAGCACCGTGTGGTCGGGTTGTTCCGGCCAACTGGCGCAGTCGGGCATATGGCGCTGCCCTTCAAACCACAGTCCACGCAGGCCTTTGACGGTGGCTGCCAACATCACGGTGCCTAGCGGGCTTTGAAATCGACAGGACGCAACAGTGGGGTTGGGGTGTTTTGAATTCATGCGCTTGGGGATGGTGCCAGCTTCAAGGCCAGGATGGTCAGGCCACATTTCAGCATGGGCTGCGCCACCTGGCAAACCTGCCAGAGCGTCGCAGCGGTCACCCTACAATCAGTAACCGTTTCTCAATACTTCAACAACAGGCTCATCATGCAAGTTGCACCCTCTATTTTCAAGGCCTATGACATCCGGGGTGTTGTGCCTGCCAGCCTCAATGAGGCGGTGGCGGAGGCCTTGGGCAAGGCGTTCGGCACGGCAGCCCTCGCCGCTGGCCAGACGCATGTGGCAGTCGGGCGTGATGGTCGCTTGAGCGGACCTGGCCTGAGCGCGGCGCTGGCCCGCGGCTTGGTGGCAGCCGGCATACACGTCATTGATGTGGGCATGGTGACCACCCCGATGTTGTACTTTGCCGCCAATACACTTTGCAAAAGCGGCATTCAGGTCACGGGCAGCCATAACCCGGCAGACTACAACGGCTTCAAGATGGTGCTGGCCGGGCGCGCCATTTACGGCCCTGACATTCTGGCGCTCAAACACACCATGGAAGCCGAGAGCTGGGTCTTGAAGGACGGCGGCAGTGTCACAAGCATGAGCGTTGATGGGCCTTACCGCGATCGCATCGTGGGGGACATCAAGCTGGCCAGACCCATGAAAATCGTGGTTGACTCCGGTAACGGCATCGCCGGGGCATCCGCTCCCGGTATTTTGCGCGCCATCGGCTGCGAAGTCATCGAACTCTACAGTGAGGTGGATGGCACGTTTCCAAACCACCACCCCGATCCGAGCAAGCCTGAGAACCTGCGCGACCTGATGCACGCGCTGAGCCAGAGCGATGCCGAAATCGGCCTGGCTTTTGACGGCGATGGCGACCGCCTGGGCATAGTCACCAAAGGCGGTAACAACATTTACCCCGACCGTCAGATGATGCTGTTTGCCCGTGATGTGCTCACGCGTGTGCCCGGTGGCACGATCGTTTTTGACGTGAAGTGCTCCCAGCGCCTGGCTCCTGCCATCGAAGCTGCTGGTGGCAAAGCGCTGATGTTCAAGACCGGGCATTCGCTGATCAAGGCCAAAATGAAAGAAATCGACTCGCCGCTGGGTGGTGAGATGAGCGGCCACATCTTCTTCAAAGAACGCTGGTATGGCTTTGACGACGGCACCTATGCTGGCTGCCGTTTGCTGGAAATCCTCAGCCGCTCACCTGACGGCAATGCGGTGCTCGATGCATTGCCCACCAGTTTTTCCACGCCCGAGCTCAATGTCAAATGCGCCGAAGGAGAGCCGCATCACCTGGTTGAACTGCTGGTGGCCCAGGCCCGCTTCGCTGCGCCCGCCACCGTCAATACGATTGACGGCATCCGGGTGGACTGGCCTGATGGTTTCGGCTTGATTCGAGCCTCCAACACCACCCCGGTGCTGGTGCTGCGCTTTGAAGGCCACACGCAAGCGGCCTTGCACCGCATTGAGGGCGAGATGCTCTCGCTATTGCGATCGGTCAAGCCCGATGCCGCGTTTGATGTGGCGGCCCACTGATGCCCCTTGAAGAAGATCCAAAGACTTCCGGGCTGAAACGCGCCTGATCCGATGCGGGTGTTGCTGGTCAAACTGTCCTCCTTGGGCGATGTGGTGCATACCTTGCCGGTGGTGCACGATATTTCCCAGGCTTATCCGGGCGTGCACATTGATTGGGTGGTGGAAAAAGGTTTTGCCCTCTTGGTCGGCCGCTGCGTGGGCATTGACCGGGTGATCCCCTGTGAGTTGCGGCGCTGGCGTCACGCCCCATGGCGTTTGGAGACCCGAATGGCCTGGCGGGAGTTCCGTACGGCCTTGCAACAAGAAAGCTACGACGCCGTGATTGACCTGCAGGGTTTGAGCAAGTCCGCCCTGGTGTCCTGGATGGCCCGATGCACGCCAAACGGCAAACGGTATGCCTTGGCCAACCGGACCGAAGGCTCTGGTTATGAAGCGCCGACACGCTGGGCTGCCGATGTGCTGATTCCGATAGAGCCGCATGTGCATGCCGTGATGCGGGGGCGTCTGATGTGCGCCCAGGCGCTTGGCTACCGCATGTCAGACCAAGAAGTTTTTGGTCTTGAA
>JBILKC010000269.1:0-3960 GCA_044376885.1 Hylemonella sp.
TTGTCCAGGTAGGCACGAAAGGTAGAGACTTCGATCACCTCATGCTCGCGGCCCCGGCCGTAGACCACATGCACAATGCGAAAACGCCGCCCAATGATGAAAGCGCGCCTGAACAGGCCCTTGACCTGCTCGGGCGTGGCGTTGGTGGCCACATCAAAATCTTTGGGACGCAGGCCCACCAGCAGATCGCGCACGGCACCGCCCACCACATAGGCCTCAAAACCCGCGTTCTGCAGTGTCAACACGACGTTGAGCGCCCGTTCATCCACCAGATTGGGGTCGATGCCATGAACCGAGGCCGGAATTTCGACACGTTTGCCGAAACCCGGTTTTTTGCTGCGCGCTGCAGGCGCCTCGGATTTACCCAGCAATCGGTTGATAAATTTCTTGATCAAGTCATTTTTCCTTGGAAATCAATGCGCTTCAGTGTCTGACAGTGTCTGAGAGACCAGACCGCTTAAAAAAGGTCGAGTATGCGCCATCCCCTGGACTGTGCCAGGCTGCGCAACCGCGCGTCCGGATTGGTCGCAACCGGGTGGTTGGCAATTTCCAGCAGCGGCAAATCGTTCATGGAGTCGGTGTAAAAGGTGATCTCTACATCGTCAGGCGCCAGGCCTTGCTGGTCCAGCCAGGCCTTGATGCGGGACACCTTGCCTTCCCTGAAAGACGGAGTACCCCGGATCTCACCGGTAATCCAGCCCGGTGTGCTGCCCACAGGGGGCTCGTGTTCCAGTTCTACCGCGATGAGTTCTCTGACGCCAAAGGCGTCTGCAATCGGGCGGGTGACGAATTCATTGGTGGCGGTGATGATCAACACCTCATCGCCCGCCTGCTGATGCTTGTCCACCAAGGCCCGCGCCTGTGGCTTGATGGCGGGAAGGATGATTTCCCGCATGAAACGGTCTCTGGCAGCTATTGAAGCTATAGCGCCATGGTTTTTGACAGCCCGGGTGGCAAAACGCACATAGTCGTGAATATCCAGCGTACCGGCCTGGTAATGGGCATAAAACACATCATTCTGCCGGGCGAATTCGTCCGCATCGGTCCAGCCCAGCACGGTGGTGAAAGTGCCCCAGGCGTAGTCTGAATCCAGGGGTAACAGGGTGTGATCCAGGTCAAACAGGGTGAGTTTTTTGGGGTTTTTTAGAGAAGACATGAAAAACGAAAGTGCCGGGGAAAAGCACGGTATTTAAGCCGAGTTCAGCATGGACTTGATCAGCGGAATGGTCAGGGTTCGCTGGGTTTGTAAGGCATAGCGGTCCAGATGATCAAGCAACTGCATCAGGCTGCCCAGGTCGCGGGAGAAGCGGGTGAGCATGAAGTCCATCACCTCATCACGCAGAAAAACACCCCGGGCATCGGCTTCCTGGCGCAGCACTGCCCGGCGCTCGGCCTCGGTGAGCACATGCAAATTGAAGATATGGCCCCATCCCAGACGGCTTCGAAGGTCGTCGCGCAGCTTCAAATCTGCCGGGGGACTGTTGCCAGCAGCCACCACGGGCAGGGCCGGCCCGTCAGTCGGGCTCACGGCATTGATAAACCAGTTAAAGGCCGCCTGCTGTTGAACGGCTGTGTACAGATGGACATCGTCCATCAAAACCGCAGACCAGGCCTCGCTGAAGACGGGCGGCTCCTGCATGGAAGCATCGAGCCAGCCCACCTGAGCGCCCTGCTCAACCAGGCTTGCGCGCAGCGCCCTGAGCAGATGCGTTTTGCCGCTGCCACCAGCACCCCACAAGTAGGTAGGAACTGGGGACCTGCTGGTGGCTGGCGAAGACTCGCCCAGCCACAGGGAGAGGTGCTTGAGCACGGCTTCATTCGGACCTGCAAAAAAATTGGCCAGCGTGGGACCGGTGGCAATCCCGATATCCAAAGCCAATTGCTTCATGCCAGAGGGGTCATTCAAGGTAAAGCTTGCTGGCCAGATAACTGCTGCGCATACGACGTATGGCCACCAGGAGGACAGCACTGGCAGGCAGGGCCAACAAAACGCCGACAAAACCGAACACTTGCCCAAACGCCAGCAGCGCAAAAATCACGGCCAGGGGATGCAGGCCGATGCGCTCTCCCACCAGACGGGGTGTCAGAAAAAAGCTTTCCACCAATTGCCCGGCACCGTAGACGCCGGCCACTACGAACAGTCCGTAAAAGCCGGGAAACTGCAAGACGCCCACCAGCAAAGCCAGCAGCAGGCCCATGCCAAAACCCAGATAAGGAATAAAAAAAGCGAGTCCGGTAAAAACCCCCACCGGAACGGCAAGGTCAAAACCAAACAGGCTGAGCGCAACACTGAAATACACCGCCAGAGCGCCCATCACCAGGAGCTGCCCGCGCAAATACTGCCCCAGAACCGTATCGGACTCCTGCATGAAGCTGTCGACACTGGTGCGCAGCCTCGGGGGTACCAAAACCAACACCAAAGACACGAACCGGGCCCAGTCTTTGAGCAAGAAAAACAAGGCCACCGGAATCAGCACAATATTGCCAAGAAAGGCCAGGGCCACGCTGCCGCCCAGTTTGAGCGAAGACAATACCGAACCAAAAGCGTCCTCCACATTGGCGTTGAGGTACTTCAGGGCAAACGACTTGATGCTGGCCACGTCCAGCGAGACCTTGATGCCAAACTGCGCCAGCCAGGGGCCCAGGTTCTGGTTCACCCGGTCGGCCAGAACCGGCAGTTGCTCACGGATCAGGGGCAGCTCTTTGGCAAAAATGGGCACCACCATCAGCAATATCGATAACACAACCAGGATGAACAGAAACTCCACAAGGATGACAGCAACCAGACGCGGCACGCGCCCTTGTGCCATGGCGTCTATCCGGTCGACCAGGGGCGTGAGCGCATAGGCCAGCACGGCTGCCACCACAAAAGGGGTGAGCACTGCGGCCAGCAACCACAGCAACAGGGCCGACAGTGCAGCAATGCCAGCCCAGGCGGCAGCACTTTTTTGGGTAGGGGTGAATTGCATGTGGCGGATGAAAAGCGTCAAGCCCTTAAAATCTGACCAAATTCTATCGGTGTCTTCATCGCTGCTGTACTTCCATTCTCGACAAGCCACCATTTCCCGCCCTTTGCCATGACCTCAATCACACCTTCCAGCCCCCTTTCCTACAAAGATGCCGGCGTTGACATCGACGCGGGAGACGCGCTGGTTGAGCGCATCAAACCGCTGGCCAAAAAGACCATGCGGGAAGGCGTTCTGGCGGGCATAGGCGGCTTTGGCGCACTGTTTGAGGTGCCCAAGCGTTACAAAGAGCCGGTGTTGGTCAGCGGCACCGATGGCGTGGGAACCAAGCTCAAACTGGCGTTTGAGTGGAATATGCACGACACCGTGGGCATTGATCTGGTGGCCATGAGCGTGAACGACGTGCTGGTGCAAGGCGCAGAACCGCTGTTTTTTCTTGATTACTTTGCCTGCGGCAAGCTTGACGTGGACACTGCCGCAGCCGTGGTGGGCGGCATTGCCAGGGGCTGTGAGCTCTCGGGCTGCGCGCTGATTGGCGGCGAAACCGCGGAGATGCCCGGCATGTACCCGGCTGGCGAGTACGACCTGGCGGGTTTTGCCGTCGGCGCAGTAGAAAAATCAAAAATCCTGACCGGCGCTGACGTCAAGCCTGGCGATGTGGTCTTGGGCCTGGCCAGCAGCGGCGTGCATTCCAACGGTTTTAGCCTGGTGCGCAAGTGCATTGATCGGGCCAACGAATCCGGCAGTTTGCCCACTACGCTGGACGGCAAACCCTTTAAACAGGCCATCATGGAACCCACCCGCCTGTATGTGAAAAATGTATTGGCCGCGCTTGCCGCCCACCCCTATTCGGCAGACGCCGCCTCGGCTGGCGGCATCAAGGCGCTGGCCCACATCACCGGCGGCGGCCTGCTGGAGAACATTCCCCGCGTCCTGCCCGAGGGCATGGCCGCGCACCTGGTGAAAGGCAGCTGGCCGCAAACCGAGCTGTTTG
>JBILKC010000270.1:0-3947 GCA_044376885.1 Hylemonella sp.
ACTCACAACCGCTAGCCTGCGCCGGTCTTTGATCGCTACGCTGCTGCTGGCTGCGTGCCTGGCACCCGTGCAGGCGCAAAGCTGGCCGGTCAAACCCGTGCGGGTGGTGGTGAACTTCCCCCCCGGCGGCGCGGCTGACCAGATTGCCCGGGCTATTTCGGTGCCCCTGCAAGAAGCACTGGGCCAGCCGGTGGTGGTGGAAAACCGTGCCGGCTCCAATGGCAATATCGGGGGTGATCTGGTGGCCAAGTCACCGGCGGACGGCTACACCCTGCTCATGAGTTCAGGCGGCATGGTGTCAGTCAACCCGCATATTTATCCCAAAATGCCTTTTGATCCCGCCAAAGATCTGGAACCGGTGGCCGCTGCTGCGCGGGTGCTGGTGTTTCTGGTCAGCAAGCCTGCATTGCCTGTGAACAACATCGCCGAGTTGATCAGCTACATCAAAGCCAATCCGGGCAAGTTGTCTTACGGTTCAGCCGGCAGCGGCAGCTCACTCCATCTGGCCGGGGAGATGTTCAAAAGCCAGGCCGGCCTGTTTGCGGTGCATGTGCCTTACCGCGGTGCTGCCCCGGCCCTGGTGGATTTGCTGGCTGGCCAGATTGACTACTATTTTGACCCGGGTATTGGCCTTAACCAGGTGCGTGCAGGCAAACTCAAATTGCTGGCGGTCGGCAGCCCCAAGCGCTCTCCACTGTTTCCGGATGTGCCCACCTTGAGCGAAGCCGGCCTGACTGGTTTTGATGCGGACACTGTTTTTGGCTTTTATGCCCCGAGCGGCACCCCCGCGCCCGTGGTGGCACGTTTGAACCGTGAAATCAACCGCATTCTGGCCACACCGGCGCTCAAAGACCGCATGGCCTCCCTGGGCGGTGAAGCGATGGCCATGACGCCAGGCGAGTTTGCAGCCAAGGCCAGCGAGGACTCCAAACGCTTTGGGGCCATCATCAAGGAACGTCAAATTTCTCCTGACTGACACTGCGAATGACCACACCCCTATCACCCTCACCTGCCACGCCAGCCAAGGCACGTGTGGTGATCCACCGCGTCCGGGTGGAATTCGGCGACTGTGACCCCGCGCGCATAGTGTGGTTCCCCAACTTCTTTCGCTGGATAGACGCAGCCTCGCGCAATTTCTTTATGGCTTGTGGCGTGCCGCCATGGCATGAAACCGAGAAAACGCTGGGTGTACTGGGGACGCCCCTGGTGGACACCCATGCCCGGTTTGTCAAAGCCGCCAGCTACGGCGACACCCTTGACATCCACACCCAGATTGCCGAGTGGCGGGACAAAAGCTTTGTCCAGCGCTACCAGATCTACCGCGGCGATGATCTCATCATGGCCTGCGATGAGGTGCGCATTTTTGCAGCCCACCGGGAAGGCGCCAGCGATGGCAGCAGCACAGGCAGCGCCATCCGGGCCGTCGCCATTCCCCCCTCTATCCGATCACTGTGTGAATAAGCAATCAACCTCCCTGCAACAGAACATGTCCATAACACCCAAGCTTAAAAACATCCGGCTGCTGGCACTTGTGCCCCTGGCTTTGCTGACCTCGCTGGTTGCCGCCCAAACCTATCCCGGCAAAACCGTCACCTTGATCGTGCCCAATCCGCCCGGCGGTTTTGTAGACGCTTCTGCACGCCTGATCAGCGAGCCTCTGGCCAAGGTGATGGGCCAGTCTGTGGTGGTCGACAACAAAGGCGGCGGCAGTGGCAACGTGGCGTACGGCCTGGTGGCGCGCGCTGCCCCCGATGGCTACACCCTGCTGACCTCTTACAGTGCTTACCATGTCGGCAATCCAGCCCTGAGCCCCAAATTACCGTGGGCACAAAAAGACTTCGCACCGGTGGCACTGCTCACCGTAGCCACCAACGTGATTGCCGTTCACCCTTCAGTACCGGCCAATACGCTGGGGGAATTCATCAGCTACCTGCGCGTCAACCCTGGCAAGCTGAGCTATGCATCTCAGGGCAACGGCTCGCTGTCACACATCGGCACCGAGATGTTCAAGGCACAAACCAAAACCAGCATGGTGCACATTCCCTACCGGGGCTCGGGCCCGGCACTGCTTGATGTGCTCTCCGGTCAGGTCCAGGTATTCATCACCACACCGCCTTCCGTGATGGGCCAGATTCAAACCGGAAAACTCAAAGGCCTGGCCACAGCCGGCAAAACACGTCACCCGGGGCTGCCCAATGTGCCCACCACTGCGGAGGCAGGGCTCAAGGGTTTTGAACTCGAAGCCTGGGTTGCCATTTTTGCCCCGGCCGGTACGCCGGCCGATGTGATTGCAAAACTCAGCAATCAGATCAAGCAGGCGCTGGATCAGCCTGACACCAAAACCCGTGCCGCCAGCGCAGGCATAGAAATACGCTACCAGGGTCCGGAAGCGCTGGACGCCCTGGTGAAAACCGAAACCGAATTCTGGGCAAAAACCATCAAGAGCGCGGGAATTACGGCCGATTGACGCCGGATTCACGTCGGATTCACACCAGATTCACGAGCAATTGGCACCCGGACACACAAAAATAGCCCCGCTGCAGCCAGGACTGTGGCACATTGCATGCATTCCCTGCTTTGGAGACAAGCCATGAAGCACTTACCTGAACGCCGCAAGCTCCTGCTTGCCACAGGCGCATCCGGAATAGCCGCCCTGATTGCCGGGTGCTCTACCCCGCCGCCGGCAAGGGTGGCCGTTGCTGTTGAGCCCCCAGTACCTGAGGTTGCTCCGCCACCGCCGCCACCGCCTGCAGAACCCATGGCCGTCGCGCCTGAGCCGCTGCCCACCAAAGTGTCTGCAGCGCTGACCCCGCGAGACTACAGACGCGATGCGGCAGGGCACCTGTACGACCACAACAACCACCGGATTTTCAAAGGCAAGATGCCGCCCCTGCTGCATGCGGTGGGTGTGCTGCAGGTTGAAGTCGACAGGAGGGGAGAGATCGTGTCTACCAGCTGGATGCGCGCGCCCACACATGCCCCTGACGTGATCAAGGAAATCCTCCGTACCGTGCGTGCGGCGGCACCCTTTCCGGCACCCGTTCGCATGGGTCGTGTGACTTACACCGAAACCTGGTTATGGCACAAAAGCGGAAGATTCCAGCTCGACACCCTCACCGAGGGGCAAACCTGAAGGGGCTCAAGGCTTGGGCAGGTCGTCCCACCAGCGGTCACCCAGCCGCCCCAAAAGAAAGTTCATGAACGCCTGCACTTTGCCCGGCACCATCTTGGGTGAGGGAAACACCGCGTTGATCTCCTGCTCGGGCAACACATAGCCGCTAAGCAACTCCACCAAATGGCCCGATTTAAGGGAATCGGCTGCCACATAGCGCGGCATGGCTGCCACGCCCAGCCCATTGCGCGTTGCCGAGAGGATGGCCGATAAATTATTGGACCTCAGACAGCCCGAAACCGGCACCGTTACCGACTCCCCCTTGGGCGTGGTCATGCGCCAGACGTCATCGCCAGAAACACTGCTGTAGATCAAGGCAGTATGTTGACTCAGGTCCATGGCGGTTTCAGGTTTGCCATGTGCACTGACATAAGCGGGTGAGGCCACCATCATCCAGGGGTTCACTCCCAGAAAACGCGCACCCAGGGTGGAGTCTGCCAGCTTACCCATGCGGATGGCCACATCAGTGCCTGTGGCCACCAGGTCCACGTAACGGTCTTCAAAGTTCAGATCCAGCTGCACATCCGGGTTGTGGGCCATGAATTCCAGGGCCAGGGGCACAATCACCCGCCGCCCAAAAGCCACCGATGTGCCCACCCGCAACAAACCCTGAGCCTGACTCTGACGGAACCGCACAATGTTTTCGGCTTCGTCGGCTTCGCGCACAATGATCTTGCACTTTTCATAAAACAAGGCCCCCGACTCGGTCACGCTCACCCCACGGGTATTGCGATTGAGCAAACGCACATTCAAGCGCGCTTCGGTGGCTGCCACC
>JBILKC010000271.1:0-3944 GCA_044376885.1 Hylemonella sp.
GACCGACTACATGAAAGGAGCCGGCAAGGAATACACCAACCCGGGGCTGGACATCAAAGACTTTATTGGTACCAGCTTTACCACGGCACCGGATGGCAAGTTGTATCAATTGCCCACACAGCAGTTTGCCAATTTGTACTGGTTCCGCGCTGACTTGTTCGCCCGTAAGGACTTGAAAGACAAGTTCAAAGCCAAATACGGCTACGAGCTGGGCGTGCCGCTTAACTGGAGCGCCTATGAAGATATCGCCGCATTTTTCACCGAAGACGTCAAAACCATCGACGGCAAGCCAATTTATGGGCACATGGACTATGGCAAGAAAGATCCCTCGCTAGGCTGGCGTTTTACTGACGCCTGGTTGTCAATGGCTGGCACAGCTGACATTGGCATCCCGAATGGCATGCCCGTCGACGAGTGGGGAATCCGGGTTGGTGAGGACAAGTGCACTCCGGTCGGTGCATCCGTATCGCGAGGTGGTGCGACCAACTCTCCCGCAGCGGTTTACGCTTTAAGCAAGTACATCGACTGGATGAAAAAATATTCGCCCAAGGAAGCCATCGGCATGACCTTTGGTGAAGCCGGTCCAGTGCCTGCACAGGGCCAAATCGCCCAGCAAATCTTTTGGTACACCGCCTTCACGGCCGATATGATCAAGCCAGGTTTGCCTGTTGTGAACGCTGATGGCACACCGAAGTGGCGCATGGCGCCCGGCCCCAACGGCCCCTACTGGAAGCAGGGCATGCAAAACGGCTACCAGGATGTGGGTTCATGGACGTTCTTCAAAGACCATGATGCCAACAAAGTCGCTGCTGCTTGGCTCTATGCTCAGTTCGTAACCTCCAAAACCACTTCGCTGAAGAAGACTGTGGTTGGTCTGACGCCCATCCGGGAAAGCGATATCCAGTCCAAGACCATGACAGACATGGCGCCCAAGCTCGGTGGCTTGGTGGAGTTCTACCGTAGCCCGGCGCGTGTGGCCTGGACGCCTACCGGAACCAATGTGCCCGACTATCCCAAGCTGGCCCAGCTCTGGTGGAAAAACGTGGCAGTCGCAGTCACGGGTGAAAAGACCCCACAAGCTGCCATGGACAACCTGGCCGAGGAAATGGACCAGGTTATGGGACGTCTGGAGCGCGCGGGTATGTCCAAGTGTGCGCCCAAGCTCAATGCCAAGAGCGACCCTTCAAAGTGGTTGAGCGACAAGGGTGCGCCATGGAAGAAACTGGCGAATGAGAAGCCAAAGGGCGAGACCATTGCGTATGACACGCTACTCAACGCCTGGAAAAACGGCAAGGTTCGCTAAGCTGGTACTGCAAAGGCGCCCATCGTGACGCCAGGAAGCGTGCCCTCCAGGCACGCTTCCACCCCCTTGTGACCCATAAGTGTTCGTGGGCCCTGAACTCAGCACGCGCAATACTTATATCCAAAAATATGTATGTCCATCCTTTAGTCTCACCGCCCCTGCCGACAAAGCGCCAGGAGATGCTGGGCCAGTTGGCTGCTCATCCGCGTTACGACATCGCGGTTGTGGGCGGCGGCGCAACCGGCCTGGGTGTAGCGCTGGACGCCGCATCGCGAGGTCTGCGGGTGGTGCTGGTGGAAGCACAGGACTTTGCCAAAGGCACCTCCTCTCGCTCCACCAAACTGGTGCACGGTGGCGTTCGCTACCTCGCCCAGGGCAATATTTCACTGGTGCGCGAGGCCTTGCGCGAGCGCACCACCTTGCTGCACAGCGCGCCCCATATTGCCCAAGCTCTGGCCTTTGTCATTCCTTGCTACCGGTGGTGGGAAACGCCTTTTTACGCACTGGGCCTGACCCTGTACGACCAACTTGCAGGCCAGGCCGGTCTGGGCAAGACCGACCTGTTGAGCAGCGCCCAAACCCAGCAGCTCTTGCCCACCGCCCAGAACCAGGGCTTGCGCGGAGGCGTCAAGTACTGGGATGGCCAATTTGATGATGCCCGCCTTGCCTTGGCCATTGGGCGTACCGCAGCGCAGCACGGCGCATTGCTCATCAACTATTGCGCTGCCGAGCAGCTTATCTATGCACAAGGCAAAGTTGCTGGACTGGAATGCACCGATAAGCTCACCGGGACGCGTTACCAGATTGAGTCTCGCTGCGTCATCAATGCTACGGGCGTATGGGTTGACGCCTTGCGTGAGCGCGACGGCGAGGCCAATAGGGCTGGTGGCCGCGCTCCCGTCAAACCCATGGTCGCACCCAGCCAGGGTGTGCACTTGGTGGTTGATCAGGCGTTTTTGCAATCCAACGTGGCCCTGATGGTGCCCAAAACTTCGGATGGCCGGGTTTTGTTTGCCGTACCTTGGCTGGGAAAAGTGATCTTGGGAACCACCGACACGCCTTCCAAAGACTTGGCGCTGGAGCCCACGCCCTTGAAGGAAGAGGCTGACTTCATCTTGGACGAATCCGCCCGCTACTTGCGCAAAGCGCCCACCCGTGCAGACGTCAAAAGCGTCTGGGTGGGCCTGCGCCCGCTGGTCAAACACCACGACGACGAAGGCGCAACACAAAAACTCAGCCGCGAACACACCGTGATCGTCAGCCGCAGCGGCCTGGTCACCGTCACTGGCGGCAAATGGACCACCTACCGGGTGATGGCCGAAGATGTGATTGGCGCCTGCCTGGAGCGTGGCCTGGTTGAGACCGTGCCCGTCTCCTGCACCGCCCAAATGACGCTGGTAGGTGCCCCCCCCGTACCAGGCCAGAGCGACAACAATTCAAGCTTACGCGACGGCCAGGGTATGCACACCTATGGCGCTGAGCGTGCATTCATCGCCACGCTGCCAGGTGCTGACCGCTGGATTGCTCCGGGTCTGTCCGAAGCCATGGTGCGCTTTGCGGCGCGCTACGAATACGCCAGCAGTGTCGAAGATGTGCTGGCCCGGCGCTGTCGCCTTTTGTTTCTGGACGCCCGACTCGCTGCTGGTATAGCGCCGCAGGTGGCCGATATCCTGATGCAAGAAATCGGTGAGAACCCCAACCTGGCTGAATTCCAGGATTTGTGTGACCATTACTCGCGAGTCCCCTGAAAAATCTGAGGTCTGCAGCCTAGCGAAAATCCGTATCGATTCAAGTTGCCTCAACGGCAGGCGTCAGATCTCCGTTTTTACGACGCCCCGGCGAACTTGATCACGTTCCAAAGACTCAAACAAGGCTTTGAAATTACCCTCGCCAAAACCCTCATCATTTTTTCTTTGAATGAACTCAAAGAAAACGGGGCCTAGCAAAGTTTGTGAAAAAATTTGTAGCAACAAACGTCTTTCGCCGTTGGCAGTAGAGCCGTCCAACAAAATTCCTCGCGTCTGAAGTTCATGCACAGGTTCACCATGCCCGGGCATGCGCTCATTGAGCATCTCATAATAAATATCGTTGGGCGCTGTCATGAGTGGAATTCCAGCCAATTGAAGCGCGTCGACGCTTGCCAAAAGATCGTCGCAACTCAAAGCGATGTGCTGAATACCTTCGCCGTTGAATTGCATCAGATATTCTTCGATTTGCCCACCCGTTTGGCCAGACTCTTCATTGAGCGGAATCCGGATCAAGCCATCTGGTGCAGTCATCGCGCGACTTGTTAGGCCGGTGTATTCGCCCTTGATGTCAAAGTAACGGATCTCCCGAAAATTGAAAATCCGCTCGTAAAAACCACCCCAAAAAGCCATACGCCCTTTGTACACGTTGTGAGTCAGGTGATCGATCATTTTAAAACCATGACCCCTGGGGTGACGCTCTACCCCGTCTATAAATTTGAAGTCGATGTCGTAAATACTTTTGCCCTCTTCAAACCGGTCAATCAAATACAGCGGTGCGCCGCCTATGCCTTTGATCGCTGGTAAACGTAATTCCATGGGGCCTGTAGGAACTTCAATGGGCTGGGCTCCCATCTCCAAGGCACGGGCATAAGCCTTGTGAGAGTCTTTGACAC
>JBILKC010000272.1:0-3897 GCA_044376885.1 Hylemonella sp.
CAAGCGTGGCAAGTACCAGCTTTTCAAGCACGCTGCGCTCCCAGCCAGCGGGATTTTTGGAGGTTTCAGGGGTATTGGGATCACTCATATCGGCACTCGAATATCAAAAAATGACAGGCTTCAGGTTATAGGCAGTATGCCAGTGCACCACACCGTCGATCTCTGTAAGGGCAATTTTCACCAGCCCCCCCCGACATGGGCCACCTGCACATCGCCCGGTGTCGGGCTGATAGGTCGCCCCATGGGTGGCGCAGATCAGCCAGTGACCGCTGTGGTCAAAAAACCGGTCAGGCTGGTAATCCATCTCCATCGGTATATGAGCGCAGCGGTTCAGGTAGGCATGGGCTTGACCACAATAACGAATGGCAAATGCGCGGCAGGTCTGACCCATATAAAGCACATCAAAAGACACGGCCAAGCCACTGTCTTGCAGCTCAGCGGCGTTGCACAGCGCAATCATCTCGCCTTCGATATCAGCCATTTTTAAGCAGCCACTGATGCAAATCGCTCACAGAGTGGGCAATAAAACGGGGACCCAGTGCATGGAAAGCTTCTGGCTCGTGGGCACCGTAGCTCACGCCCACGCTAGGACAACCGGCATTGAGCGCCATCTGCAAATCGTGGGTGGTGTCGCCCACCATGAGAACCCGGGCAGGTGCAACGTCGAACTCGGCCATCAACTCCTGCAGCATGCGCGGGTGGGGCTTGCCAGCAGTTTCATCAGCGGTACGGGAGCCGTCGAACACGCCTGCAAGTTCAGATGTGCGCAACACATCGTCAAGTCCGCGCCGGCTCTTGCCCGTCGCGACAGTCAGCAAATGGTGATGTGACTTCAGGTCCTGGAGCATCTCCAGCACGCCAGAAAACAGGCTCAGATCGTTCTGATGCCGGTTGTAATGGTGGCGGTATCTGTCACCAAGCGCGGGGTATTTGTCTTGCGGCACATCCGGGGCCGCATGGGCCAAGGCCTGCATCAGCCCCATGCCAATCACATAGGCGGCATCTTTGTCGCTCGGGACTTTACCGCCCACATCACGGACTGCGCTCTGGATACAACGGGTAATCACAGCGGTGGAGTCGAACAAGGTGCCGTCCCAGTCAAAGGCAATCAAATCGTATTGCCGAGCCGTTGCAACTTTTCTGACGTGAAGAACTTCTTGGGTTGACATGTCGGGTAAATCAGGATGTTGTGATCTTGGCCAAGGGCATAACCTGCGCAAGAAACTGCGCAAGCTCCGCTGGCAAAGGCGCTTTGAGCTCAATGCGCTCGCCACTGACCGGGTGGTTGAACTGTAACCGCCAGGCATGCAGAAACATGCGTTTGAGCGGGACGCCTTGGCTGGGCTTGATCAACCGCTTGTTGAGCTCAAAGTCACCATATTTGTCATCGCCCACGATCGGCATGCCCTCTGAGGCCAAATGCACCCGGATCTGATGGGTTCGACCCGTTTTAATGGTGACCTCCAGCAGAGAGAAATCCTTGTCTGCAAAACCACCGGCCTCTGCGGCCTGCACCGCCATGCCTGTCGATCGGCTATTGACCTTGACCAGCGTCACCGACTTCATGCCATCCGGGTGGTCCGCAGAGACCACCTTGACGCGACGCTCCCCGTCGCCCGTCTGGCCGGGTTGGGCGTCGAGCAGGTATTTATGCAGCGGTTTGTCCAATACCTTCTTATTACCCGGCCAATGCCCAAGCACCAGCGCCAGATAGGTTTTGCCGGTTTCACGCTCCCTGAACTGGTCTTGCAGGCGGGTCAGAGCCGAACGCTTCTTGGCCACCAGCAAGATGCCACTGGTCTCGCGATCCAGCCGGTGCACCAACTCCAGAAAGGGCAACTGTGGTCGCGCCATACGCAACAGCTCAATAACGCCAAAACTCACGCCGGACCCGCCATGCACGGCCACACCGGCAGGCTTGTCAATCGCCAGCAGGCTGTCATCTTCAAACATAACCGTGAAACTGCGTGCAAGCGTGGCACCGGCAGGGCTGGCCGCCTTGGCTGTCATGGCCTGCGCCTTGTCCTGAACACGCTCAGAGATCCGCACCGGGGGCAGGCGCACCAGATCACCTTCCTGAACACGTGTATCGGCCGAGGCCCGGCCCTTGTTCACCCGAACTTCGCCGCTGCGAATGATCCGGTAGACATGGGTTTTAGGCACCCCTTTGAGGTGCCGGAGCAAAAAATTATCCAGACGCTGATTCGCTGAACCCTCGTCAACCTTCAGGGTTTTAACCTGAGGAGCCTCGTGCGGGTTTGCACCGGCATTTACCTTGGCAATTGATCTGGCGTTTGTGGCGGTCGCAATGCCGCCTATAATGTGTTTCACTAGCGATATGCTGTAAGTGGTTGATTTGTCTGGAGTTTAGTCCACGCGCCGTCTGCAGCCTCGCTGGAAGGTCGATGCCATCTTGCTGTGGCGCACGCCCATCACATGCCTTCTGTCTGTGAGAGCCTGCCTTCAGCACGGTCAAGCCGACGAATTGAAACACCAAAACGGAATACCCAAAGTTCACAGACCCCAGGTCTGCGAACGGAATGAAGCGAAATGTTTGTGTTGCTCCAACTGATGACCCTGTGCCTGCGGTGCGTATTCGCGCCGTCTTATGGCATAAATCAGCCTGCAAGCTCGGCCAAACGGTCAATGATTGCTATAAGAAAAATAGTAATTACACAAACGCAACCCCTCGCTTACCTCCACGCGCCTACACTTCGTCGCCTCGTTTGAGTCGAAGTTCTCCGGCAATTCCCCCTCGTTTCAAATCGTCAGTCAGGTGTCAAACGCCCATCAAGGGCATGTACTACTGATGAAGGAACGCACGCCATGAAACGCATGCTGATCAATGCCACGCAGGCCGAAGAACGCCGCCTGGCCATTGTTGACGGACAAAAACTCCTCGACTACGAAATTGAAATTGAAGGTCGCGAACAGCGCAAGGGCAATATTTACAAGGCCATTGTGACCCGGGTCGAACCCTCGCTGGAGGCCTGTTTTGTCGACTACGGCGAAGACCGTCACGGCTTTTTGCCATTCAAGGAAATTTCCCGGATGTATTTCAAGGAAGGCGTGTCTGCCAATCAGGCGCGCATTCAGGATGTCATCCGCGAAGGCCAGGAATTACTTATCCAGGTTGAAAAAGAAGAACGTGGCAACAAGGGCGCAGCCCTCACCACTTTCGTCTCGCTGGCCGGGCGTTATGTGGTGTTGATGCCCAACAACCCCCGCGGTGGTGGCGTGTCACGCCGGATTGAAGGCGATGACCGCGCTGAACTCAAAGAAGCGCTGGATCAGCTCGAATACCCCAACGGCATGAGCATCATTGCGCGCACCGCCGGTATTGGCCGCTCTGCCCCCGAACTGCAGTGGGACCTGAACTACCTGCTCAAACTCTGGAATGCCATTGATGGCGCGGCCAAAGGTGGCAAAGGTGCTTTCCTGATTTATCAGGAATCGTCCCTGGTTATCCGCGCCATACGCGACTACTTCAACAACGACATCGGCGACATCCTGATCGACACCGACGACGTTTACGACCAGGCCCAGCAGTTCATGGCGCATGTCATGCCCGAACACGCTGCCCGGGTCAAACGTTACCGCGATGACGCACCGCTGTTTTCGCGTTTCCAGATTGAACACCAGATCGAATCGGCTTATGCCCGCACCGTCCAATTGCCCAGCGGCGGCGCCATTGTGATTGATCACACCGAAGCCCTGGTGTCGGTCGACGTCAACTCGGCGCGCGCCATCAAGGGCAGCGACATTGAGGAAACCGCCACCCGCACCAACCTGGAAGCTGCTGAAGAAGTCGCCCGCCAGATGCGTCTGCGCGACCTCGGTGGCCTGATCGTGATTGACTTCATCGACATGGAAGAGTCACGCAACCGCCGCGATGTG